>MWJR01000106.1 GCA_002127415.1 Calditrichaeota bacterium AABM5.125.24 | reverse complement strand
CCCAATAACATATTTATACCTGTTCCGGCGGAAATGTTCCAGCCCTGGCTGCAGAAGAGCATTCAACACCTGATCGGCCCCGCTTTTCTCGGTGGGAATCGCCACTAACTCAGAGATCTTGCCGATCTTACCCCTATCATCGAGCTTGAATGCCGCCAGTCCCACCATCTCATCCCCGAAGTTCGCAGCATAGACCTTATACCTGAAGAACGGGTTATCATAAAGTCGCCATTTAAGGTATCCGGCTGACAGATGAACCGAAAAACCCTCCCACTGCCGGGAAAACTCATATGAAAACCGATCACAACATTCATCAGGGCATTCCAGTTCAGTCACTGTTATATCCCCCGGCGGAGGCGGCGTCCGAGCCCTCTTCAGGGATCCGGATATGAAAGATAAAGCCAGCCTGGGAAGTTCGGGGATTGCTTTGAAGAGCCTGCCTACTGTGGAGAACCCCACTTTACCACTCAGAAGTAAGGCTGAAAGGGCGTAGACAGGGTTCAGGTCGGCCCTCAGTTCATCAATCTTACCCAGTGACTTGAACTCACTCCTGAGCAGCGGTCTGACAGCCGTTGTTGTGAAGCCCCACTGAATTCCAACCCCGCATCCCTTGGCGCGTCTTAATAGAAGCGCATACATTTCATCCAAGAGCCCCATACCCCTGTAATCAAGGTTGATCAAGGTGTCCTCGCTCTTCTCAGAGGGAATTATCTCCCCACCCCTGATCAGCTCAATCGGTATGAAGGCCTGACTGCCAACTATACGTCCTTTACATAAAGAAACAGCGTATGGCGGGGCTTCGAGATTGTTTGAATTAAACTCCCACAACCACTGTTCGGTTGTTCGCGGCACATATCCCCTCACCTCGGCACCGGGTCTCTCCTGAGGGTCGTTATAGAACGCGTTTACAGCCTCTATCTCATCTGGCTGCAACAATCGGCAGGTTACTTCCGGGGGTGATATTTCTCGGTTTGACATCCCGGATATGACATTTGACCTTAAGGTTCCACCCAATCTAATGAATACCGTCGCAATAGTTGCGAAATTGCTGCAAATTGGATCGGAAGGGGGGCCATCGGTAATCACAACCCAAATTTAGTGCATACACCACTATAGCGCAAACGGAAGGGCTCGGGCGTGATATTGATTGAGAATTTCTCCACAAACCGGCCGGCAGCCTAACCCACCCTGAGGATACCTGCAACCAGCATAAAGCCGTCACGAACAGCAATCTCTTCGGCTATTCACCACTCTTTTTTTTCCTTGTGGCAATCCACAAGCTACAGAGGAACCCCCCATAGAGAACCAGGCATCCGAAAACCAGCATAATCCAGGCTGACGCAGGCATCACTTGACCCCTTTCCGATGGTATTTTGTGCCGAGGAAAATCGAGATTGCAATTACCAGGATAATCATCCCCCATCCTCCAACCCAGTTCGCCCAGGCTGGATAATCGCCGTAAGGTTCAATGATACCCTTGATGAGGGAAGAGATTAAAAAATAACCCAAAACCAATGGTGTAATTGCCATTATGCAGATATCCCACCAGCTCCCGATCTTTACTTCTGAGGTTTCATTCATCTCTCTTCGAAGTCTCCTGGCCCCGAAAATCCATCCTACAACAATGCATTCAACCAGAGCGATGGTTACCAGGCCGTAATCGGACACATGGTGATCTACGATGTCCAACCAATAGAACCCACCCCGGGTGACATAGATGATCCCGATGGCCAGGCCGATGATGCACAGCCAGATAACAACCTTGATGTGCTTGGTTCCGAAGGTGTCTCTCAGCGGCGTGGCGAATCCCTCCACAAGGGAGAACGCTGAATCTATCCCCAGAGTCAACAGCATAAGGAAGAACACCACCCCGAAAAACGGGGCCCAGAAAGGCAGTTGGGAAATGATGGTGGGATAGGTGATGAATGCCAGGTCCGGTCCCGATTCCACCACATCCTGCACCGGAACCCCCGTCTGATAAGCCAGAAAACCGAGGGCGGAGAAGACGGCGAATCCGGCGAAAAAGCTGAATCCGCAGTTGGCAAACCCGGTCATAAAGGCGTTGTTTGATATGTCGGCATCTCTCGGCAGGTAGCTGGCATAGGCCGCAAGCACCGCCATCCCTAAAGACAATGAAAACAGAACCTGTCCGTATGCTGCCAGCCAGACCCGCGGGTCAGTTAGCTTCACAAAATCCGGCTGAAGGTAATAGGTCACACCGTCCACCGCACCGGGCAGGGTCAATCCCCTGACGGCCAGAACGGCCAGGCACAGCGCCGGCAGAGGCACAGTCACCAGCACAACTCGCCCCACTGACCTGATGCCCTTCCAGAGAATGGCCAGGATTGCAATCCAGGTCAGGATAAGTCCGATCACAATAGGCCCCTGAATAACGCCCAGGATGCCAGGCCCGGATGTCAGGTTGAGAACGTGCTCCCTGAAAAAGCCCTCCGCATCAGTGCCCCAGGCCATTTTTATTGAATACCAGACGTAATCCCACGACCAGGCCATAATTACGCAGTAATAGGTGACGATTACAAAGGCACACAGGCAGGCCAGCCACCCCGCCCAGGCCATAAAGGGACGGATAGCGTGGAAGGCTTGTGGAGCGCCGCCTTGTGCCCGTTTGCCCATAGCGAATTCCAGCATTAATAGAGGGAACCCGCAGGTGAAGAGCGCAAAGAAGAACGGAATGAGAAACGCTCCACCACCGTTCTGATAGCAGATGTAAGGGAAGCGCCACACATTACCCAGACCGATGGCAGACCCTACGGCTGCCATAACAAAACCGGTGCGCGACCCCCACCTCTCACGACCTGATCCCTGATCGGCCATACCGATACCCTGCTTAAGGCTGTCATCCAGACGCTTCGGGATGACAGCGGTGAAATGATTTTCCCCGGTAGGGGCGGCATCCCTGCTTTTGCAGGGACAAGCTTATGACGCCCGATAAGCGGGCGCGATGAATCGCGCCCCTACCCAAAAATCTCAAACCCGGTAGGGACGGCATCCCTGCTTTGCAGGGACAAGCTTATGACGCCCGCTCGACGGGCGCGATGAATCGCGCCCCTACCCGAAAGTCTCAAACTCCGGTAGGGGCGGCATCCCTGCTTTGCAGGGACAAGCTTATGACGCCCGATAAGCGGGCGCGATGAATCGCGCCCCTACCGGTTTCGGCAGGTGGTCCGCCAGTCGGCAGACCGAACGTTTCGCCCAAAATAACCATACAATCCAGCCCTGTCAATCCGGTTACCGCCGGATAGCCACCCACAGTAAACAAATCCCCCCTGCCACCTGCAGGGGGGACCAAGGAGGACTCGCCATCAATCCCCACCCTCCACAATAGAAGGGGGAAATCAGCAGATTACAGACAATTCTTCAACAAACTGTTATCTAATAACAAACTATGCCATCACAACTAATCAATGACACTACCTACAAATTCAGATTACACTCTATTAAATAAACATAACCCTAACCAACTGTCTTTTATAGACTAAAAGTTGGGACAGTAATGATGTATCGCCTTTAATAAGCAAGCGGTTTCAACGTCCCATTGAACATACCCGTAGTCAGCGCGGAAGGGATTGTGCTGTATCACAACAGCATTAACCCCGCCGGTTCACGGTGGCCGCCCTCTAAAATGCCATGTCAGGGTTGGGGCTCTATTTATCGCGCTCGCTGCAGACCCTGTAATTTGCCCTTCCGCAAGTCCCAATATCACATTACATCGCCTGTCCTCAAGAAAAAGACTGTAACGAAAGGAGCCTCCCCGCCCCTTGCTCTACGGATATTATTTGTTTATATTCCCTCGGTCAAATGCGGAACCTGAACTTCAACCGGCCTCAGGCCCATGGCCTCAAAGGATATATTGCCCTGAGGCCTGAGCCCCGAAGCCTGAGGCCTGTTTTCCTGTGATGTGGCTCATTTCAACTGGTGTTTCATCAGCATAGCTTCCAGTATAACAGCTTCAGCCCTTTCAACACGTTGGAATTCAACTTCTTTAGCTGAAAGCTGATAGCTGACGGCTAATAGATAAAAACTATCTCATAATGGGTAGAGTTATGAAAAGGTTACCACCCCTGTCCAGGCTGATTACGGCGGCGATGTGCATAGCCTTCCTGGCCGCTATGAACCCCGCACGCGCCTATGTCATCAGCCTGAGATGGATGTCCGATAACCCGATGACCATCCCCATCGGTCAGCTCGTCTCGGGTGATCTGGGCGACGCGAGTTTCGAGGACCTCCAGGCATTCTTCTCAGTAAATGTAAGCGCCGGCGGAGACGATCCCGACGAGCTGCGCATACTGGCACAGTTGCGGCACGAAAACACCGGGAACTCCCTCTTCACCGTTTACAGCAAAAAGTTCCGTATCGCAGACCTGTTCCCACCAGAGAGGGATAATCGTTATCTGGCCGCCAATATCGAGCTTGGAGCGGGTCAGATGGATGTGGGAGTGATCCTGGAGGATTACGTTGACGGCGGTCGGGTATCCGAAGGGCTTTATACGATCACGGTTTACCTGGCAGAGTCCAGCAACTGGGACGATGCGGTAACATTGAACTACGGCATGGCTACCCTCTCGATTTACGTCCGCAACCCGACCCAGTTGCGGCTGGAGCAGCCCTGGGAGGACGCAGTCCTGGCGGTGCCTCCCATCTTTATCTGGTCCTTCCCCCGCGAGCCGGGGGTCAGATTTCAGCTGATGGTGGTCTCCGGTGACCCGGCCGAGAGCGACCCCTCGAACGCCCTTGAGTTCGCCAGTCCGGCCAGCGTCTATCTCGACACCTCTATGACGGTGGAGGAGTGGCAGCAGGGGGGCGAGCTCACCGCCTACGTCTACACCGGCACCGGAGCCGAGAGACCGCTGGATCCCGACAGCACCTACTTCTGGGGAGTGGCGGCCTATATCCCGACCGCCTTCCCGGGCGAGATGGAGTTCCTGCAGAGCGAGGTCTACAGCTTCCTGTATCTGCCGTCAGGTGAAGGCGGAGCCGGGGCCGGAGGTGAGGAGAACCCTCCCCCGGCACAGGAGGCCCCCATATTCACTTTCCTGCGCCAGATTCTCACTCCGCCGCAGTTCGAAGCCATCGCCTCACGGTTCGATGACCTGTCGAGATGGTCCTTAAGCGAGATCCGCCACGGTGATGAGATACTCACACTTGAACAGCTTTCCACCTTCTTGAGCTCGCTCGAACAACCGGCCGTTCTGGTTACCGTAACCGAATAACCCCTGCTGACGAGGAGATAATGCGAAAGATAATATTCCCCTGGTTCCTGGCGTTGCTGATTGCCGCGCTGCCTGCCGGGCAGCTGGCGGCCAGCACCTCAAAGGCCATAGCCCTGACCTTGAAGGTGGAGGGCAGCGTCACCCTGATAAAAGCCAAAACCACCAAGAAGATGCCTCTCAGGTTTGGCACCCCCCTCGACGACGGCGATAAGATCCTCACCGGCGAGGACGGCGCCGTGGTTCTTGTCTTCGCCGACGATAAGAGTCAGATAACCCTGCGCCCCAACACCCAGGCGACCATCGAAGGAAAACGGGACCAGCAGTCCAATATAACCAAACGGGTCTCAATGGAGGTCGGCAGGCTGTTCGCCAAGGTTGAGAAGCAGCGCGGCTCCCTCGAGATCGCCACCCCCACCTCGGTCGCATCCGTCAAGGGAACCGAATGCTGGGTGGTAGTCCTGGAGGACGGCACCACCGAGGTCTATACCATCGAAGGAATTGTGGAGCTGCTGAACAAGTTCTCGGGTCGAACCGTGGTGATTCTCCCCGGTCAGGTCGGAACCTCGACCCCCGATGGCGGCAACGACGTCGGAGATGCCGACCCGGGAGACGTGCCCGGTGATGGCGATACCGGAGGTGAAGAACACTCCATCGAGATTGAGGTGGAAGACCCGGATGGGAGCACCCGGATCATCAGGATCCAATACCAGGAATAACCTCCGGCCTCGAGCGGAATAGGCCAGATATTACTAAGTGCGGAAAACAAGCGACACTTTAAGCCTGTTATCTCCTCCCCACCGCTCTGCGGGGGGGAATCTAAGGGGGGCAGAAAGTGTGCACTATTATTTGCACACCTTAATAAGTCCGGTTTGACAACCTTGAGGAGTTCAGCTTGAATCTATCCTTAAGCAACCAGACTCCGAGCGGCATAAGTCTGTGCCTGGTGGCGGCTCTGCTGTTCGGAGTCTGCTTATTCTTGCTGCCCGGCCAGGCCCTGGCGCTGGGCGAACAGCTTCTGCATAATCCGGTAATCGATGCGGTTGCCGGTGAGCCGCTGCGGATTGAAGCCACCGTCGAGAGTGAAGCCTCCCTCCCCACAGAAGGGCGCATCTACTATCGAACTCCCGATCAGGAGGCCTTCAGCTACATCGAGATGCTGATTGAACAGATGCAGTTGACGGGTGAAATCCCTGCAGAAGTGGTCAAGGAGGGGGAGGTTGAGTATTACCTCGAGGTCTATCTCTCAGGTGACTTAACCCTGACCTACCCAGAAGGCGCCCCTGAGACCGAGCCGATACTGGTGGTAGTTCGGCCTGCCAGGGCCGCCCCGGTCCGCGGTCAACAGGCCGTAACCGTCCTCAGCCCCGAACCGGGCGCCAGGATCTACGAGGAGCAGCTCCTTATAGCGGTATCTATCGACCAGAGTGTCCGCCGTCTCAACCCTAAAGCCCTCAGGATCGAGCTCGACGGCGAGGATCTGACCCCTAAGGCCAGCGTCAGCGAGGATATGGTGTCGGTGGTGGTGGAAAAGGTGGGCTATGGGAAGCATAACGCCGCACTGTATCTGGTAAGCAAAGAGCGGCGCGAGAAGCTGATTGTCTGGGGATTCATGGTCCCGGCACCGCCGGTGTCTCCCACTGCAATGGGACCGGTCAGTGGAAAGGTTATCACCTCCTACAAACACGAGGAGATAGGGGCCCACCTCCGCAACTACACCTACCTCGACGGCAACGCCCGCGGCAACATCGGCCAGGTTGACTGGCTCGCCAGGGCTTACGTGACCAGCCTCGAACGGGGTTATCTGCAGTCGCAGCACCGCTTCCTGGGGGGCCTGAAATACAAGGGGCTGATCCTGCGGGCGGGCGACACCAACCCACGCCTGTCCGAATTCACCCTCTGGGGAGCCCGCACACGTGGCCTCGAACTCAATCTGAAATCGAAATCCTTCAACCTCGGCCTGGTCTGGGGATACATGCGCCGCTCCATCGAAGGTGAAGTGGACTCAGTCTTTACAACCGACCCCAACACGGGACTGCAAGACACCACGTATAGCTATCACCGCGGCACCTACAGCCGCCGGCTCCTGGCCATCAGACCCGGCTTCCCGATTTCAAGGAATGCCACTCTGTCCTTCAATGTCCTGAAGGTCAAGGACGATGAGGCCTCGATCGATGAAGGCGCTGCCACCTATCCCAAGGACAATCTGGTGGTGGGGGCCGACCTGGGGATGCATTTCGACAAACGCCGTATTTTGTTCAACAGCGAGTTCGCCATCAGCGCTTACAACAGCAACACCACCGATACTGTCTTATCTGACGCCGAGGATATTGAGTGGCTGATTACCGTCAACCAGAGCTTCGAACCGCTCCCCGCCGACGAGGAGATCCTGGAAGCGGGGATCGGCAAAGGAACTCTGGCGAAGAAGGTCTTCTCAGAGCTGCTCAAGTCATCCCTCGCCCACCGAACCAGCTTGACCCTGAACTACTTCCACAACGAGCTCCGCCTTGGCTACAAGAGCTTCGGGCGCAGCTTCCGCTCTCTGGGCAGCCCGACCGTGCCGTTCGACATCAATGGATTCTCGATCCAGGACCGGCTCAGGCTGATGAACAACCGGCTCTACCTCACCCTCGGCTACGAAGGGTATCAGGACAATGTCAACGGTCGGTCTGAGACCACCCTCGACCGCGGCATCTTCCGCTGGGGGATTGCATACTATACGCCGCCTGAGTATCCCAACCTCAACTTCGGTCTGCGGCTTTACAACCGAGACAACAACGGAACGGAGGTGTTCCATCCCGATACGTCCGACTTGGTGATAGCAGACACCCGGGTGGATAACAAGACCACCAGTTATAACTTCAGCATAAACCAGTCGTTCGAGCTGGGTGGTCTGGATAACACCGCGGTGCTGTTCTATAACGCCTCATTGACCGATGATGAGATCTCGGAGGCGGCCGAGACCGACCTGAGCATCTTCTCGCTCAGCTTAAGCTCACGGTTGGGCCGACTGCTCGAGACCCGCGCCGCCTTCAGCTCCACCAACCAGAAGTCATTGGGGGGCGACTACGAGAACGACTACAACGTTCTGTCACTGAGCGGCAGGTATATGTTCATCCCCAAGCGGCTCTGGCTCAACGGCGGGTTGAACCTCACCTTAGCCGACGGTGGTAACGAATCGCTGAATCCCGATCCCGACGATCCAGCAGCTGATCCGCTGACAACACGCTCTTTCAAGCTCGACTTCACCCGGATGCAGTTCTCCCTGGGGGCTGAATACCTCGTCAGCCAGCGGCACAGTTTCAGCCTCAATACATACATTGTGTCTCATGCCGACGACGGCTACCTGGAGTACTGGGACGGTCACTCAGAAAAAACCGAGGATATTGTTAAACAGAACGACTTCGTAACCCGTCTCCAGTATACTTACACCTTCTGAACACAATCCGATCCACCGATCGGTGGATCAATCCGTCAGCTGACGGACAAGTTGACAGACGGCGGACTACGGTCCGCCGTTTTGTATATGTGGTAGAGGGGCATCCGCCGAGCCGGGATCTCAACCCGGCCGGGAAAACACGATTCTGCGAGAACCGATGTTTCCCTCCGCCTTCTCATTTCTTATATTATAACGATGCTTGAAAGAAATTTCGAATAAGAGCATTGTAGTCAGGGTTGTCCTCAACCCCGACAGTCGGGCTTGACAGTCCGTCCAAGAATGGTGTCATTGCGAGGAACGAAGTGACGAAGCAATCCTTAAACTACTGATTATTGGAAAGATTGCTTCGCTGCGCTCGCAATGACAACCGAACTTTAACAGTTCTCTGACATCCTGTTAAGACAGGCCCAACCACAGCTAAGTTACGAAAATACTTTCAAGCATTGCTATAAGTGAGAAATTCAAGTCCCGTTAGTCGGCGCAATGTTTCGCGCCTGGATCGGAAATCATGCCACAGACTGATCGGAAACCGACCCTATGACCCGTGACGAACGTGGCGGCGCTACACCGGCCGGAAGCTGGTGGACGCTGCTGATTATCGTCCCCGCTGTCGCCCTCGCGGCCTACACCCTGTCGTTATTCGACTTCTTCGAGGCCCTTGAGTTCAAGCTATACGACTTGAACTTCCAGCTACGCGGTCCACGTCCTGTCGAGGAGATCGATATCGCCATAGTTGCCATCGACGAGGAGACCTCCGACAGCCTCTCCTTCCCGTTCAACCGGTGCCACTACGCTGAACTGATCCGTCGGCTGAACCATCTCGGCGCCAGCCTTATAGTATTCGACATCGACTTCTCCAGCGTGGGGATCATCCCCAAGTCTGATTCCCTGTTTTATGCGGCGATTCAAGAGGCAGGCAACGTCCTACATCAGGGAAAGATCACCTACATCCATAAGAGAGGGCTGAGGGAATCCATCGCCTCGGTGAAGCCGCCTGTTTCCCAGGTCTCCCCGCCCGGGACCCCCTGGGGGCTGATCAACGAGCTGGTTGACGCCGACGGGGTTTCCCGACGCTATTCGCTCTTCCTTCCGGTGGCTGATACCGCTTACGTTTCATTAGGTCTGAAGGTCTACTCTATCCTGCATAAGCTGCAAGTTGATAAGGGTTCATTCAACCTGGCGGGCAACTTTCACTACGGCGACCTGCGGATACCCAGATCACCTCTCGACCGCTCCTCCACCCTGATCAACTATTACGGCCCCGCAGGAACCTTCCCTACCTACTCCTTCGTATCCGTCATTCGCGGGGACTATGATTTCGAGGACCTCCTGGCCGGTCTGACTCCGGAGGAGGCAGAAATGCTGGCAGCCTCAGGGATGGCGGATATCCTGTCGGAGAACCCGTTTAATGGCAAGGTCGTCCTGGTCGGTGCCTCGGACGAAAACCTGCAGGATAACAAATTCACCCCATTCTTCACCGCTGATAATCCCCGCCTGACACCGGGGGTCGAGGTTCACGCCAATGCCCTGCAGATGCTCGCCGATGAGTCATTCATCCAACCGATTGGCTTCTGGTGGGTGATCGTCGGGGTGCTGCTGCTAAGCATCCTGACCTATCTATCCGGCCGCTATCTGGCCCAATGGCTGGGATCGATCGGGGCTCTGTTTCTGATCGGAGTGGTCGTGGTGGGGGCCCTGATGTTATTCGCCCGGCAGGAGCTCTGGCTGAGGGAGATGCCGCTGCTGCTGACGGTGGCTATAGGTTACCCGACCAATCTGGTCTATCGTTTTGTCTTGGCGCAGCGGGAAAAGGCTATGATCCGGGGGATGTTCGCCCAATACGTGCCCAAGAAGGTTGTGGGAGAACTGATAGCCAACCCCGATATGCTGAAGCTCGGCGGGGAGAAGCGGCGGATGAGCGTCCTGTTCACTGACGTGGCCGGTTTTACAACAGTTTCCGAGCAGCTTTCACCTGAAGAGCTGGTTGCGCTCCTCAATGAATACCTCACGGCTATGACACGGGTGATACTCGACCATGAAGGGATAGTCGATAAGTATGAGGGCGACCTTGTGATGGCTGAGTTCGGAGCCCCGATCTGGCATGAAGACCACGCCGCGCTATGCTGCCGCGCCGCCCTGGGTATGCAGGCCAGGCTGAAGGAACTGCGCGCCAAGTGGCGGGCCGAAGGAGGGGTTGAGCTCTACAGTCGGGTCGGGATCAACAGTGGGGAGATGATCGTCGGGAATATGGGCTCCGAGGAGGTGTTCGACTACACGGTGATGGGAGACTCCGTCAACCTGGCCAGCCGACTGGAAGGAGCCAACAAGAACTACGACACAACCATTATGATAGGACGGGGCACATGGGATGATGTCAACCAGAAGTTCGTCACCAGGCCGCTGGACCTCCTGCGGGTCAAAGGCAAGCTCAAACCGGTTGAGGTGTTCGAGCTGGTAGCCGAACTGGGCGACGCAACCCCCCCGGGCAAGCTGAAAGCCATCGAACTGTTTGAGCAGGGGCTCGAACGCTACCGGCATATGCTGTTCCTCGAAGCGGGTGAACTGTTCGCCCGAGCCATCGAAGCCGACCCGGAGGACGGCCCCTCCAGGATCTACAGCGAGCGGTGCAGCCTCTACATCAACGAGCCGCCGCCATCCGACTGGAACGGCGTCTGGACACTGACCGAGAAGTAGATGTGCCGGCATCCGGCAGTCCGTCTCAATGACATGTAAGCAGGCATACACACACCAGAATATTCAACACTTTTAACACTATCAACATAATTGGTTCTTCTCTATTTCGAATGGGTAACCCCCAATCGTCATTCCGGCAGCTGCCGGATCAATGTCAACTATAAAATGCCCCCCTTAATATGACAATAGTTGGACAACTGGCTATATCCCCCCTACCCCCCTTATTAAGGGGGGAAGCGAAGGGGGGATATCAATCATTGCAGTATTACGCCTGACAGAATATGAGCCATCATATTACACTTGACAGAACACTATCTTGACCGGACAGGAATGTCCGGTCTACCACTGAGGTCTACAACCAGAGGAGTTTGAATAGCAGGAAAGTGAGGGCAGTGGCTACAGCGGCGGCGGGGATGGTGACGACCCAGGAGGTGAGGATGTTGCGGACCACCCGCAGATCGATGGCGCCGATACCGCGAGCCAGTCCCACCCCGATCACCGCTCCAACCAGTGTGTGAGTGGTTGAGACAGGCATACCGAGTTTGGAAAATACCAGCACCACGGTGGCTGCAGCAAACTCCGCCGAGAAGCCGCGTGAGGGGGTGATGGCGGTGATCCGCTTGCCGACTGTCTCGATAACCCGGTGCCCGAAAACCGCCAGTCCGGCGACAATGCCTGTCCCGCCCATTGCCAATATCCAGACCGGAACCTCAGCCTTCAGCCCCACCAATCCCCGCTGATAGATGGACCAGATTCCAGCCAGGGGACCGATCCCGTTGGCCACATCATTGCTGCCGTGTGCAAAGGCGACATAGGCGGCCGTGAACACCTGCAGATATCTAAAGCTGGCCTCCACCTTGACCAACTGGCTATGGCGGTTGCCCTCGTCGATGCGCCACATTGCCCGCCTCGTCACCAGCCCGGCAATCAACCCTAACAGCAGCGCCAACAGCAGCGCCTGCGAGAGTGGCAGATTGAGATGAAGGTTCTTGAGACCTCTATAGACCACGGACAACGCGACTACTGCCATTGTCACCCCGACGAAGAAGGGCACTGAACCCCTGGCTGCCGCCAGAGGGTGCAGGCTTTCGAGCACCCGCCGCCGGATGAGGTTGAAGGTCATATAGCCCATAAGGCCCCCGCCGATCGGCGACAGAACCCAGCTTATAGCAATATTCCCGACGTTTCCCCACCGCACAGCGCCGAAGCCTCCGGATACCAGCCCGAATCCGAGGATAGCACCTACGATGGCGTGCGTGGTTGACACCGGCAGACCGAAGTGAGTCGCCGCCTGCAGGAACAGTCCGGTTCCGACCAGCGCCGCCAGGAGACCATATACCAGGACCATCGGTTCATCGGTGAAGGCTATCGGATCAACGATCCCCTTACGGACAGTGTTGGTGACGTGTCCTCCGATCAGCACAGCACCGATCAACTCGGCAAAGATGGCGATGAGCACCGCCTGTTTGATGGTGATGGCTTTGGAGCCAACCGAGGTGCCGAACGCATTGGCAAAATCGTTCGCCCCCCCCATAAAACAGGCGTAGAAACTGATTACTACCGCTGATATAAGCAGGAAAGCCGGAAATTCCATTAATAAAGCGTCGGTAACAGTTCTCAGCGGGCCAGCATATTACGGAGCAGTTCCCCAGTCTTCTCAGCGAAATCGGCCAGGTTCCCGACCAGGTCGAAGATGCGGAACCAGAGCAGCACGTCGGTAGGTTTCATCCGGTCCTCAAAGGTGAACAGCTTCTGTGCCAGCGCCAGTCCAGCCTTGTCGGCACATCTTTCGGCCTCCTCAGCCTTCTCGACCAGCTCCATCACCACCTGGACGTCCTCGCCCTTGAACCCGGCATTGACCAGCGGTCTCAGACGGTCAGTGGCCTCATCGGCCAGATAGCAGACCTCCAGCACTGTCTCCACGAAGGAGATTATATCTGCCGAAAGCTCGGGTGGGACTGTCAGTTGCTTAACCAGAAGCAGCACGGTGATGTCTTCGACCGCGTCGGCCAGATCGTCCTGGATCTTCAGATAGCGGAGTAGATCCTCCCGGTTGACCGGAAGGAAGATCCCCTTTGGAATGATGCGGCGGATCTCCACCTTCAGGTCATCAGCCTCGCGCTCGGCAGCCGTGATGCAGTCAGACAGACGTTTCTGCTCTTCCCTGTCACCGGCGAAGACGGCCTGAAACAGCGGCTTTACCTGGTCAACGCATTCACGAACCTTGAGCCGATGCTCGAAGAGCGGCTCGAAGGGCGATTTGCGGAACAGGTTAAGGATGTGGGTCATAATACATCTCAGGTATTTTTAATGTATTAAGCACCGGGTTTTATCTCGGTTGAGCTGTAATAAGGATATTGTAGTCGGGGTTGTCTCAACCCCGACAGTTGGGGCTGAGACAAGCCCAACTACAGCTAAGTTACGAAATGCTTTCAGGCATTGCTCTAAGCACCGGGTTTTATCTCGGTTGAGCTGTAATCTAATCCGATAATTGGTAAGCTCCAAGTTGAAGCAATCCACTTCACCCTCTTTGTGCATTTTATCGCAAACTTCCCACCTCTGCAATCCGCCAACTGATTTCACATTGCTGTTTGAATCATCCTCATAATTCATAAAGACGTCGATATTGATTTTATTGGCTGCAGGTATTACATTCCGGCTATGTTTAACAGAGGGGATAGGCCCGCCATATCAGGTGGCACACCCATCCGTCCCCGGGAGCGGTTCCTGGTGTTCGGTGCGCCACGCTTTGATGAGGATGAGATCAGTGCGGTAGTTGAAGTGCTGCGTTCGGGCTGGGTGGGCACCGGGCCTCGAACGGCCGAATTCGAGCGCGCCTTTGAGCGCTATATCGGATCCGGCACTGGGGTAGCAGTCAGCTCCTGCACCGCAGCGTTGCACCTTGCGATGAAGGTGCTGGACCTGCCTCCGGACAGTGAGGTTATCACCACGCCGCTGACCTTCGCAGCCACAGCCAACGCCATAATCCACGCCGGTTGCCGGCCGGTCTTCGCCGATATCAACCGCAGCGACTGGAATCTGGATCCGGAGGCTGTGGAGGCCGCCATTACCGAACGGACGAGAGCCGTCATCCCGGTTCATCTGCACGGTCGACCGTGTAACATAGAGAGTTTAGCTGAGCTGGCTCGCCGTCATAATCTCTACCTGATTTATGATGCTGCACACGCCATCGAAGCCGAGTGGGAGGGACGAAAGGTCGGCTGTTTCGGGGATATAAGCTGCTACAGCTTCTACGTTACCAAGAACGTCACCATGGTCGAGGGGGGTATTCTGCTGACCCAGCGTCCGGAGCTCGCTGACAGGTTGAAGGTGCTTGCCCTGCATGGACTCAGCAAAGATGCCTGGAAGCGCTTCTCCGACGAGGGCTATCGGCACTATCAGGTTGTTGACGCCGGGTTCAAATACAATCTGACAGACCTCCACGCCGTCCTCGGAATAAAGCAGCTTGAGAAGGTGGAGAAACACTGGAAGCGGCGTCAGGAGATCTGGTCTCGATACTGTGAGGCCTTAGGGGAGCTGCCGCTTGAGATGCCGGCGCCGGCAGCGCCCAACACACGACACGCCTATCATCTCTTCGCCCCATTACTGAAGACCGATGAGATCCGCCTTACCCGCGACGAGCTGCTGGACGCCCTGACCAGGGAGGGAATCGGTGTCGGGGTGCATTATGTTACTCTTCACCTGCAACCCTTTTATCAGGAGCGGTTTGGCTGCCGGAGAGGTTCGTTCCCCAATGCTGAACATGTATCCGATCGGACCTTCAGCCTGCCTCTGTCACCGTTTCTATCCAGTGAGGATGTGGATGATGTTACAGGTGCAATGAACCGTCTGCTTAAATGGCATTGTCGTTGAATGTGCCTCCGGTTGACCTGTCATTAATAATTCCCTGCTACAACGAGGGACCGTATCTGAGCGACAGCGTTCGGCAGATCAGGCAGACCCTCGAGTCGTGCAGCTGGAGCTATGAACTGATCTTCATCGACGACCGCAGCCGGGATGGAACACCTGATGTTATCAAGCAGCTAACTGATGATCAGGTTGGCTGTGAAGCGCTCTATCACAGGCAGAACGTCGGCCGCGGGGGCACAGTAACCGAAGGGCTCCGTCACGCAAAGGGTGAGGTGGCCGGCTTCATCGATATCGACCTGGAGGTTCACTGCCGTTATATACCCTCGATGGTGCAGGCTATCCTGATGGATGGGTATGACATAGCCACGGCTTACAGGATTTATCGGGTCAAGTTCACACCCGGCGGGATACTCAGGTGGATCCTGTCGGTCGGATATCGACGTCTGATTCGGCTTCTGCTCGGCAGTCACTTCAATGACACCGAGGCCGGTTTCAAGTTCTTCAGGCGGGAGGCAATCCTGCCTGTTCTCGACCGCTGCCGCGATAAAGGGTGGTTCTGGGACACCGAAGTTATGCTCGAATCCAGAGGAGCGGGGCTGAAGGCGATCGAGATCCCGGCGCTTTTCATACGAAGGACTGATAAGACCTCAAGCCTGCGAATCCTGCCGGATACTATTGCCTATCTGAAGGCGATCTGGAGATATAAACGACGGCATAAGGATTAGCCGTAGGATGGGCGTCCCGCCCGTCTAATATAAGGAAGGTGATTGAAATTGGGTAAGGCGCTCCGAGAAATAGGTCCCGGTGGGGCGTGGCGCTACGGGGTCGGACAGGTGAAGTTGACGCTACTGAGATGCCTGCTGCTCCCCCCGCAGTTGAGGACCGCTCTGCTTAGGCTGTTCGGTTCGCGGATAGGTTCCGGCGCCCTCATCCATCCGGTCACATTCTCGAACCTTTACCGCACCGGTCTGAAGGGGTTCCGGTGCGGCAGGGAGTGTTTTATCGGGGAGGAGTGTTTTCTGGATATGGCCGACAGTATCATTCTGGGCGACCAGGTGACTCTGTCGGCGCGTGTTACGATTCTGACCCACATCAACGTCGGCTACCGGAATCACCCACTTCAGAGGGCCTTCCCTGCCCGGACCGCACCGGTCGAGATAGGCTCAGGCGGTTTCGTCGGAGCGGGCGCCATGATCCTGGCAGGGGTAAAGATCGGAGCTGAAGCGTTTGTGGCGGCGGGTTCGGTGGTCAATCGGGATGTTCTGGAGGGGTCTGTGGTGGCGGGCGTCCCGGCGCAGGTCATAAGAACAGTCAACAACAGACATTAATCAACGGGTGATCGCCTGACCTGCACCTCAATCGACTATGGATAATTGGCGGTTATATTACTTGGGGCAGAAAATATTTGACAGAAGTAGTGTGGGTGAAGCGTAGCGAAACCCACTTCAGGGATACATAAAATGATGGGTTCGTTTCACTTCACCCATCCTACTATTAAGGGGGGCATTTTATAGTTGACATTGATCCGGCAGCTGCTGGATTGTCATTCCGACGCAGCAGTCTGTCCGAGAACACCAATACGCCCGCCGTCACACGCCCTCGTGTGACGGAAAAACAATGACTTAACTGGCAGACGATGGCGTCTGCCAGCGGGAAAT
>MWJR01000272.1 GCA_002127415.1 Calditrichaeota bacterium AABM5.125.24 | reverse complement strand
TGACATGTGCGAAAAGCATAAAATACAAGTATAAAATGAACCCCTTAATAACAACAATACTTAACGTAGTATTGCTAATAGGTTTCCAAACAACTTGACAACTTGTTGACTTGCCAACTTGTCAACCATCTATTCATCCTTCCACTCTGTTTGCCGTTTTTCAAGGAACGCCTTCAGCCCCTCCACGGCATCACGAGTGGTCATAAGCTCTTTCCGGTATATCTCATCGACCTTCTCCGCTGCTTCTTCAGATCTACGCTCCAATCCCTCGAGGGCTGCTCGCTTTGTCAATCTGAGAACCTCGCCACTTGAGCCGGTCAATTTGGCAACGAATTCATCGACTGCTGCATCGAAGCCATCAACCGGAACAATCCTTGTCACCAGCCCCAACTCACAGGACGACTCGGCATCGAACACATCGCCGGTAAGGATAATCTCCAGCGCAGCACCCAGGCCATACTTCCGCGCAAAGTGAGCGCATGCCGCCGGAGGCAGCACCCCGACCTTGATCTCAGGCTGGCCGAACTTGGCGCGCTGGGATGCGATGATGAAGTCGCACATCGCCGCCACCTCGCATCCCCCGCCCAGGCAGGAACCGTCCACCGCAGCGACTGTGGGAATCGGATAAGTCCGCACGAGCTCGCACAGTTCACCGAACACATCCAGCATAGCCTCGAACTTGTCCGGCAGGTGCTCCGACACATCCGCACCGGCCGACCAGGCCTTCCCCTCGCCTCTCAGCACCACCGCCCGGATAGATTTGTCATCTGCAGCAGTCTTCAGCGCGTCGATAAGCTCTCCCATCACTGCCCCGGTCAGGATGTTGACCGGCGGGTTGCTGATGATGACGTCCAACCGGTGATGTCCGGCTTCGACCTTTATAAATCTGTATCCCATGGTTATCTCCCTTCAGATCTCAGAACTTGCTCACTTGATTACTTGATCACTTTCCTCAACCTTGAACGGCAGGCACGAGTTCTTAAGGAACCCCTTGGCACGCTCGATGAACTCCTCGTCCGACAGCCTCCGTTCGCGCCACTCCACATCCCCCGCCTCGAAACCGAAGAGCACATTGGATGACAACCTGACCGCCTCGACCGCCAGCTCATAAAGGTGGGTGCACCCCTCAGAGCGACCGAAGAGGTCGGACATCTTGTGGGTGATGCCCCGCTCTATCTTCAGGCCTATTATATTCCTGGCAAATTTGGCAGTCTGAAAACAGATCCGAAACGGGGTCTTGGTCATCTGGGCATTGGCATCGACGATGGTTCGGTCGGCGATCCGCACCCGGACCTCAATACGCATATTGTGGTTCAGGTCGAGCAGAGACGCCTTGGTGAGGATATGATCGTCATCGTCCTGACTAACCGCCGCGTTAATGTTACGTTCGTAAATCTCCATCAGTAGTCCCAAGTCTCGAGTCTCAAGTCACAAGTCCATAATTTAATACAACGCATTCTTTTACTTGCGACTTGTGACTTGTGACTTGTCAACTTTCCCTTTTAATCACCATCGCCATTGTCACCCCGCCGCCGCCGCAGATGCCCGCTATTCCGATCTCCTTGTCGTGGGTCTTGAGGGCATAATAGAGGGTGACCAGAATACGCGCGCCGGAGATGCCGGTGGGATGCCCCAGTGCGATGGCGCCGCCGTGGACATTCAGCTTCGACCGGTCCCACTTCAGCGTCCTCTCGTTGACCAGCACCTGCACCGCGAAGGCCTCGTTGACCTCGATAAGCTCCATATCGTCGATGGTCATCCCGGCCCTCTCGAGGGCCACTGGTATTACGATGCCGGGCCCCTCTCCCATGGTGGCCGGATCGACCGCCGCCTGGGCGTAGCTGACCACCGAGAAGAGTGGTTCGCGTCCTAACTCTTTCGCCTTATCGCGCGAGGTTATCACCAGGGCGCAGGCCCCGTCCGACATCCCGCAGGCGTTGCCGGCGGTGACGGAGCCGTCCTTGCGAAAGACCGGCCGCAGTTTGGCCATCTTCTCCCTATTGACCGGGTAGCGGAAGGTTTCGTCCCGACTGAAGATGGTAGGTTCGGCGCCTCTCCTGGCCGGAGGCACCTCAATCGGGACCACCTCGTCGTCGAACCAGCCCTTCTCCCAGGCCTGATGCGCCTTCTCGTGGGACCCAGACGCAAACTCGTCCTGCTCCTCGCGGGGGATGTGGTATTTGTCAACCAGGTTCTCGGCGGTAGATCCCATCCCCTCGCCGATGAGCGGGTCGATGGAGTCCGACCAGCCGTCCTCGAGCTTGCGGTCGCCCATCTTGAACCCGGCCCAGCGGGCCCCTTTCAGCAGGTAGGGGATGGTGCTCATCGAGTCGAACCCGCCGACCAGGACGACCTCGCTGTCGCCGAGCCTGATCTGCTGCGACGCCATCGCCACGGCCCGCATCCCCGACGGGCAGGCCATATTCAGGGTGATGACCGGCACGGTGTCCGGTATCCCGCCTCTGACGGATGCGGTTCGGGCCGGGTTGGGCCCATTGCCGGCCTGACGGCACGAGCCGAGGATCACGTCGTCGATCTGATCCCCGGAGAGCCCGGCGCGTTCGACGGCGGCTTTGACGGCCACGGCTCCGATGTCGTAAGCCGCCATATCCTTCAGGGTGCCGCCGAAGGCTCCCATCGGGGTGCGGCAGGCGGAGATGGCGAGGATGTTGGTTAGGTTCATAATACAATCCCTAAATCTTTATAAATGAATTTTGTGGTAAACCTTGAATCCACAAAATATCGCAAGCTGGTGCTCCTTGTTGATTAATATCCCATCCACAAATTACAATCAACCCACCTCTTCCAGTCACATTAAGTGGTAATTGTTCTATATATTTATAACCGAATGTTACTATTCTACTGTTATTTGGACATTGTATTTCGAATTTATTATCTATATCAACCGTAATAATATTACTTTCATTATCAGCGAATACTAAAAACCGACAACTCTCCCCGTGAAAACTCTCAAGAACAATAGCCTTTTTAGTATTTTTCTTTTTAAAAAGTGGCAAACAATTTACATCGCTTATCTGAACAGATATAATATGTTTCCATTTTAACTCATATAGTTTCGTTTTTTTATTTCTAGCTGAAAGATAACTATTGCTACATCTTATATGAATTTCACCAGATTCGTGATATGATAAGTGTAAATTTTTATTTCCCTTAGTACCAGAATTAGTATCTATATCAATCTCAGTTTCATCTTTCTTAAATTCAGATCTACCGTATCTATAGGCACCAAATTGTCCTGATAGAAATAGATATAGATTCGGATTTGTTTCTGTGAATGACAGTTTAAAAGATTCTCTTAATATCCCATTGTGGTTTATTAAAAATCTCTTTTCACTCATCTTTAACCGTCCTTCTTTATTAATTATCAATCGGAATGAATTCTTTCTCACCCGTAATTGCATTAGAAGGGTATTGAGGCCAATGTGATTGTCCTTGCTTTGAGCCTAAAGCAATAGTTCCTGCTATGTAATGAGCACAAATATCTGCCATTCCATTTTCATTTGGAGAATTAATCGCATTTACTACTAATCTCTCAGTAAACTTCCTTCCTTGCTCGCTTTTAACAATTCTACCAATAAAATTTAATGCGACACCTATTATTAAGGGGTTCATTTTATACTTGTATTTTATGCTTTTCGCACATGTCACTCCCGCTAAAACGGGAGGTGTGGC
>MWJR01000270.1 GCA_002127415.1 Calditrichaeota bacterium AABM5.125.24 | reverse complement strand
CCTTGCGGGACAGATACATCGTCATCGCAGAGGTCAGGGTGGTCTTGCCGTGGTCAACGTGACCGATGGTCCCGATGTTGACGTGGGGCTTGTCCCGGACGTATTTCGCCTTTGCCATGCTTCCTCCCTTGGGGGGCAATTGATAGATTTATATCCCGGTCAGGTAAAGCCGGGCATCGCTTATAGGACGCGCACAAGGCGCGATGCTACTCCGAGCTCACGACCGGATTCGAACCGGTGACCTCGTCCTTACCAAGGACGCGCTCTACCGACTGAGCTACGCGAGCCTGATCCCTGGTGAGACGTTCAGACCCACCCCTCGAGCGGGAAACGGGACTCGAACCCGCGACCCTCAGCTTGGAAGGCTGATGCTCTTGCCGACTGAGCTACTCCCGCAACGACCATCGAACCCGGAGGCCCCATCCGATACAGGGATCATATCTCGATCACAGTGGGGAGAGGAGGATTCGAACCTCCGAAGGCTACGCCGACAGATTTACAGTCTGTTCCCTTTGGCCACTCGGGAATCTCCCCCAATTGTTAAAGAGCCGGCGACTCGGTAGAGCTGGCGAAGGGATTCGAACCCCCGGCCTGCTGATTACAAATCAGCTGCTCTACCTCTGAGCTACGCCAGCCTGGCAAAGTTTCCAGACTTATTAATATAATGAAATTATTTCTCTTGTCAAGAGTTATCGTCTTCAATCCTAACGATTCTCCGACCTCCCGGCCATATAGCCACTGTCCCTTCGGTCGTGTCCTCCAGCTGGATGCCACGCTGATTCAGCTCAACCCTGATACGGTCTGCCTGAGCGAAATCATGGCTTCTACGCAGACGTTCGCGGTTGCGAACCGCATCCAGAATCTGGCCCGATATCCCGGTCTCTTCGGGTATCAGCAGCCCTAACACGCGGTCAACATCTCCCCACAGAGCCTTCAACGCCACCCCCTCGGCCCTGTTCAAGGGCTTCTCCTGCGCCAGCTGATGAACCGTTGATACCAGTTTGAACAGGTCTGCCATAGCTTCAGCGATACCCAGGTCGTCCTGGAGGGAACTGGCGAACCCCTGACGGGTGTTATCCAGCGCCTCACGCAGGGTGTTCCGAACCTTACCTCCCCCTGAAGCGAGAACAGCGGCCTGATAGAGGGTGTCGAACCGCTCGAGCGACCGCATCGCCGCCTGAGCAAC
Source organism: Calditrichaeota bacterium AABM5.125.24 (assembly GCA_002127415.1). Classification (GTDB taxonomy): domain Bacteria; phylum Electryoneota; class AABM5-125-24; order Hatepunaeales; family Hatepunaeaceae; genus AABM5-125-24. Next base: position 2,541 of record MWJR01000270.1, on the reverse strand, counting down.
CTCATCGGTGAAGTTCAATGGCTGTCGATAATGGACGCTCAGAAGGACGTAACGGATGGCTCGCGGCGGGTAGCCCTTTGCCAGCAGATCCTTCACGGTGTAGAAGTTGCCAAGCGACTTCGACATCTTCTCCCCATCCACCACCAGATGGGCGCTGTGGAGCCAGTAGCGCGCGAATCCCTTACCGGTAGCCGCCACGCTCTGGGCGATCTCGTTCTCGTGGTGGGGAAAGATGTTGTCCACGCCGCCGGTATGGATATCGAACTCCTCGCCCAGATACCTCATCGACATCGCCGAGCATTCGATATGCCAGCCTGGTCGTCCCCGACCGAACGGTGCCTCCCAACTCACCTCGCCATCCTCAGGCGTCCGACCCTTCCAGAGCGCGAAGTCGCGGAAATCATCCTTCTCGTATTCATCGGCGTCGATGCGAACACCCTTCGCCAGCCGTTCGAGGCTCATCCCGGACAGCTGTCCATAATCCTTGAAACGGCTGACGCTGAAATAGACCGAGCCCTCCGCCTGGTAGGCGTAGCCCTTCTCCAGCAGTGTCTGGATCAGCGCTATCATCTCCGGAACGTGGTCGGTGGCAGCCGGATAGTGTTCGGCGCGTTCAATGCCCAGAGTGTCGAGGTCCTCGAAGAACCGCTCGATGATTGGTGCGGTGTATTCTTTCAGCGGTATCCCTTGCCGGCAGGATTCCCGGATGGTCTTGTCATCGACGTCGGTCAGGTTCATCACCTGCACCACCTGGTAACCGAGAAACTTCAGACTCCGCCGCAGCAGGTCTTCAAAGATGTAAGTGCGGAAGTTGCCGATATGGGCATCGTCGTAAACCGTCTGCCCGCAGGTATACATCTTTACCGTTCCGGCTTCCAGCGGCTCAAAGGGAACTTTGCGGCGTTGTCGCGTATCGTAAAGGACAATAGGCATCAGTCATCCTCCAACGAGGCATAATCCGGATCGAGCTCAGGGCGTTCAGATCCTTCTACAATTCGACGATAACGCTGGAAATACCTGAACATAGTAACCACTGCCAGTAAAACAATCCCGTAGGCAAGGATCCTCATAGCAGGCAGCCTCAGGGTAGTGCCGATAATCATCAGGCCGAGCAGCACCAGGTAAATCCGCCCGACATCGTCGGAGGGCATAACCACCCTGTTGTGCCTCAACAATCGGATGTTAATGGCAAGAATCCCCGCGTCTCGCCCGACAACCACCAGCATAATCCAGACCGGCAGCTCCCGGAATCGACACAGCAGGAAGACCATGGCCAGTGTCCAGATCTTGTCCGCCACAGGATCGAGGATCAGCCCCAATCTGGACTGTTGCTTCAGTCGTCTGGCCAGATAACCGTCGGCATAATCGGAGAGATAGGATACTACCAACAGCACCAGAACCGTCCAGTAGGCCGCCGAGGAGGTAAGAGGATACAGCAGCGCAATCGGTATGATGAGCAGCAACCGCCCTATCGATATCAGGTTGGGCAACAGGCGCAGCTCGGCGATGATGCGACTTCGATCCAGGTAAGCCTGGCCTCTGTCCCGGGTAATGCCTCCGGTCTCGATGGTTCCGTTCTTCAAATAAAGGCCTTGATAATGTCCACCATAAGCTTCGGCTGTGAAGTCAACGCCTTCAGAAATATATTTCGCAGGGTCCGCTTTTCCGGCGGCAGGGATAGAACCTGATGAGCGGTTCTGTTGAAGTCCTCATCGGTCAGCTTCGATATCCCCTCCTTCAATCGGTAAGCTCGCTTGTGAGGCCTGAGTATCTCCTCTTCGATCCTGAGGATATAATCGTGTAATCCCTTAGCCGTCGTATCTCCCTTACCGGCAGCTTCAGCAGCCACGGTTCCGGCGTAGTGACCGGCCACCATTGCGGTGTATATTCCTCCTCCGGTCAGCGGATTGCAGTGCCGGGCGGCATCTCCTGCCAGTATCAGCCCGTTACGAACCGGGTCCCTGAGCGGCATTGCCACCGGCACGCCTCCCGCCATCTCGCCCACAATGGCAGGCCGGCCGAAACGGCGGGCGATAAACTCCTCAAGCTTCCGGTAGGCTGTTCCTGCATCGCATAGTTTGACCGATACGCCGATGCCGACGCTGGCCACGTTATCCCCCTTCGGAAACACCCACAGGTAACCACCCGGTGCAATCCTGTCACCGAGATAAATATGGCAATATCGGTGATCGAAATCGATGCCGGCCAGGACCATCTGATAGGCGCTCTCGAGATCAACACCCTTCAATTGGGTGTGAATGCCGGCCCATCTCCCTACGCGGGATTCAACCCCATCGGCGCCGATGACAACCCCGGCCCTGACCTTACAGCGCCTGCCTAAACGGGTGTAGCAGGCCCCTTCGACCTGACCGTCGGTCTGCAGCAGCCCATCGACATCGGCTCGAGTCAGCACCTCAGCCCCGGCTCCGGCCGCCTCTTCGGCCAACAAGCGGTCGAATACCGCCCGCTCGAGCACCACGCCCATCTCCTCATCGCTGTGCACAACAACCTTCGACGCGTTAGGTGAGTAAAGGATCATCC
>MWJR01000235.1 GCA_002127415.1 Calditrichaeota bacterium AABM5.125.24 | reverse complement strand
ACGAAAGTCAGGAAAAGCTGGGGGCGTGCGCCTTGCCGCAGAGCAACCCAAAAGCAATTCTCGGACAGACTGCTGCGCGGGAGTGAGCACTGGACGGGTGCGGAGCCCCGTCCTCCTTTGAGGTGACAGACAGAGCCTGCCCCAGCGAAAGCTGGGGAATGTCCGCCCCACCGAATCAGTTTTACAGGCGGACAGAGCCTGCCCCAGCGAAAGCTGGGGAATGTCCGCCCCACCGAATCAGTTTTGTATTACATAAGGGATGAAAATGGAATTTCGTGAACCGCTCGACGAGCTGATCCACGACCCGACGAAGTTCACCCGCGGGCTCAACTTCCCGCCGCCTGAACGAATCAAGATCTACGATTCGACGCTGCGGGACGGGGAACAGATGCCCGGTGTGGCATTCTCGCCAGGTCAGAAGTTCCAGCTCGCCAAGGCTCTGTCAGAAATCGGATGCGACATAATGGACCTCGGCTTCCCGTTCGCGGCTCTGTCAGACCGCCACGCCTTGCAGCTCATCGTCCAGGGAAGGCGGGAGGGTGAGATTCGTCCAGACGTCGAGCTGCTTGTGATGTGCCGTTCCACGCCACAGGATATCGACGCTACCATTCATACTTTAAGGGAGATCGATGTCGATATCAACGAGATAACCTTCTTCATCTTCACCTCCGGCTCAGATCTGCACCTGAAATACAAGATCGGGAAGACTCTGATAAAGTTGGAGGGGCGTGACCTGTCCGAGTGGCTGGACCTGCCGGTCGAGTTCTACCGGGAGGCCAACCTCAATATGATGTGCGGCGCCATCCGTTATGCCAGGGAGCAGGGTGTGGAGAAGATCGAGTTCGGCGGCGAGGACGGGAGCCGTGCCAGCCTGGATTATACCATCGAACTGGCCAAGGCGGGCTACGCAGCCGGTGGCACCCGCTACTCCTTTCCGGATACGGTTGGCTGCTTTACTCCGGAGGGGGTCGATTATTATATGCCCCGGATTGTGAAGGAGTTTCCCGGGGAAGATCTGGTATGTCATTTCCATAATGACTTCGGTCTGGCCAATATAAATACAGTGCGGGCAGTGTCGCACGGGATCAACGTTCCGACCTGCACCGTCAACGGGCTGGGTGAGCGCACCGGCAACGCACCGCTGCACCAGGTAGTGATGACCCTGAAAATCCTCTACGGGATCGACCTGCCTCACTTCAGGTATGAGAAGCTGCGCGAACTGAGGCGGATGGTCGAGGATTTTTCGGGGATTCCGGTTTCGGCCCACGAGCCGATCATCGGTGAAGGGGTCTTTACGCACGAGTCCGGGATTCACACCGCCGGGCTCCTCATCGATCCAGCCATCTATCAGGTAATTCCGCCGGAGATGGTCGGTGCGAAGATCAAATACGTGTTCGGCAAGCATTCGGGGCTCAGTGCGGTCAGGGCGGTGCTGGAGCGGTCCGATTACCGCACCGGTCTGGAACGGGACGGGGTTGAGGTGACCGACGAGCTCATCGAGGCGGTAGCGCTGTTCGTAAAGGACGCCCGCCAGAAGAGAACCCACTCTGATCAGTTCGCCTCGGTTACTGAAGCCTACTACCGCGAATACGACCGGCTGGGGATATCGGAGTTGCGGCTGGTTGAACTGGCCTCAACCATCGGAAGGATGTTGAAGGAGGGGGTTCTGCCGCCGCTGAACAAGGGGAGCTCTGAGTCTTCACCACCGGCGGCAACTTACACCAAGAATGAGGAGGGAAAATGAGTCTTGATTGGCTCCCGCGTGAAGGCGGGCTTAAGGATCACGACCTGTGGGGGGACGAGTTCCTGGGTGGCGACCCACCGACCGTTCAGTATGAGCTGAAACCGATAATCGGGCCTGGTGGCGAGCAGGTTGATGGGCTATACTCCGCCTGGATTGTCCTTGACAACGCGGCCCAGCTTAATTCCTATACGACCCGGATGGTCAAAGGGGTCATCTCCGGCTTCCACCGTGCGTCGATGGACCGGCGGGTGGTGGCGGCGGTGTTCACCGGGGCCGGCAACCGGGCCTTCTGCACCGGCGGCAACACCAAGGAGTATGCCGAATACTACTCCAGCCGCCCGACCGAATACGGGCTCTATATGGACCTGTTCAACGGGATGGTGGACGCCATCCTGAACTGCAAGAAGCCGACCATCTGCCGGGTGAACGGTATGCGGATCGCCGGCGGTCAGGAGATCGGAATGGCCTGCGACCTGGCGGTGGCTGCGGACACGGCGCTGTTCGGCCAGGCCGGCCCGCGGCACGGGTCGGCTCCGGACGGCGGTTCCAGCGACTTCCTGCCGTGGAACCTGACCATCGAACAGGCTATGTGGAACTGTATCTCCTGCGAGCTGTGGTCGGCATATAAGGTCTATCGCCTGGGGCTGGTCAGCAAGGTGGCGCCGGTGCTTAAGGACGGCGACAACTTCGTGCGTAATCCGCTGGTGGTGACTGACCGCTACGTGGAGGATGGGGAGCTGGTTTACGGCGAATTCGTGACCGGCGATGCTGCAAAGGGGGCCAAGGCGTTCCTGAAGGCGGCGACCTACGATTACAGCAGGCTCGACGCCGAGTTGGGCCGCATCATCTGGACCTTCACGAACCTGTTCCCCGGCTGTCTGATTAAGTCCATCGACAGCGTCCGGCAGAAGAAGAAGTTCTTTTGGGATCAGACCAAGCTGGCCAATCGGCACTGGCTGGCGGCCAATATGGCGACCGAGGCATTCCTCGGCTTCCACGCCTTCAATACCAAGAAGATTACCGGGAAGGACGTGATCGACTTTGTCAGGTATCGCCAGCTCCAGGCGGAGGGGCATCCGTTCGACGAGGAGTTCATGGAGGCGGTGCTGGGCAAGCCGCAGTAATCTCACGCAAAGGCGCAAAGACGCAAAGTATTTTTGCACGGGGAGGGCCGACTTCAGTCGGCCAATATCCGCAGATAGATTAATTTTCATGGGACAGTTTCCGCCTACAGCGGAGCGACGACTTCAGTCGTCGCTCCCGGTCTTTGATAAGTAATTGTGTCTTACTATGAAGTGCAAAAACATTTGTCATTGCGAGCCGCGAGCATCGAAGTAATCTAAATGTCAGTAAAGATTGCTTCGCTTCGCTCGCAAAGACACGAGGAATATCGTTCGCGATGACATAAAGTAGATCGCTAACAATGACATAAAGCGGGGAGTCAAATGGAACTACTGAAAGACAAAATCGCCATCGTCACCGGTGGCTCGCTGGGGATTGGCGCTGCGCTCGCGCTGGAGCTGGCGGGTGAAGGGGCCGACGTGGCGCTTAACTACCGCAAGCATTCGACCGAGGCGGAGGCAATCGCCGCGAAGATTCGCCAGATGGGCCGTCGAGCCCTGGTTGTGCAGGCGGATGTGGTCTCGTTCGAGGATGCTCAGAAGATGGTGGACAGGGTTAAATCCGAGTGGGGGCGGGTGGACATCCTGGTCTGCAACGCCGGGGTCAACCGCGACGGGGTCATCTGGAAGATGGACGAGGAGCAGTGGGATACGGTCATCGGCATCAACCTCAAGGGCTACTTCAACTACATCCGGGCGGTGGCGCCGGTGATGCGTGAGGCGAAATACGGGAGGATTGTCTGCCTGACCTCGATCAACGGCCTGCGCGGCAAGTTCGGGCAGGCGAACTACGCAGCCTCGAAGGCGGGTATCATCGGGCTGGTGAAGACGGTGGCAAGGGAGCTCGGCAAGTATGGGGTGACGGTC
>MWJR01000021.1 GCA_002127415.1 Calditrichaeota bacterium AABM5.125.24 | reverse complement strand
GACTACCCCCGACAACCGAGACATCGAGAACGCCGCCGGGATCCTGGAGGAGGACCACTACGCTCTGGAGAAGCCCAAGGAGCGGATCCTTGAGCATCTTGCAATCCTGGCCATAGCCGGCAAGATCCGCGGCCCGATACTCTGCCTGGTAGGACCACCTGGGGTGGGAAAGACCTCCCTGGGCAAGTCAATCGCCCGGGCTCTGGGCAGACAATTCGTGCGATCGTCTCTGGGCGGGGTGCGCGATGAGGCCGAAATCCGCGGCCACAGGAGAACCTACATCGGCGCGCTGCCGGGACGGATAATACAGCTGATGAAGAAGGCCGGCACCGTCAATCCGGTCTTCCTCCTCGACGAGGTGGACAAGATGAGTGTCGATTTCCGCGGCGACCCCTCGTCAGCCCTGCTGGAGGTTCTCGACCCGGAGCAGAACTGCGCCTTCTCTGACCACTACCTCGAGGTGGACTACGACCTGTCCCAGGTGCTGTTCATCACCACCGCCAACACACGCGATGGCATCCCCTGGCCGCTGCAGGACCGAATGGAGATCATCGAACTGCCCGGATACCTTCATCAGGAGAAGTTCGAGATTGCCGGGCGGTTCCTGATGCCGAAGCAGCTGGCTGAATGCGGCATGAAGGGGACCGATGTGCAGATCACCGATAAGGCGCTCCACAGCATAATCGAGCGCTATACCCGGGAGGCCGGGGTCAGGGAACTTGAGCGGTGCATCGCCAAGATACTGCGCAAATCGGCGCGCGAGCTGCTCTCCGAAAAGGAACGACCCCGGCCGCTCAAGGTCGGCATCCGGATGGCATCGACTATGCTCGGGGTCCCCCGCTACGAGGAGCGGGTGGTTGACGGCAGGGAGCGGATCGGGGCCGTGGTGGGGCTGGCCTGGACACCCACCGGCGGCGACCTGCTGACCATAGAAGCCGAGACTATGCACGGGAAAGGAAAGCTGACCCTCACCGGTCATCTGGGGGAGGTGATGCAGGAGTCAGCCCGCGCGGCGCTGACCTCTGTGCGCAGCCGCGCCGACCAGCTCAACTTCGACCCGGATGCCTATATGAAACAGGAGGTCCACGTGCATATCCCGGAGGGGGCGGTTCCCAAAGATGGGCCCTCGGCGGGGATTACCATCGCCGTGGCCCTGGCATCGGCATTCTCCAGGCGGCCGGTCAGAGGGGACGTAGCCTTGACCGGTGAGATCACACTGCGCGGCGACGTCCTGCCCGTGGGGGGACTGCGGGAGAAGCTGATGGCTGCCGTGCGCGCCGGGATCAAAAAGGTCATCATCCCCGAACGGAACAAGCGCGAGCTGTCCGAAGTGCCTCCGGCTGTGCGCAAGCCTCTGGAGATAATCACCGTCAAGAGCATCGACCAGGTGTTTGACAGGATGCTCGTGCCGGCTGAGGCCAGTGCTAAGCGCTCGCGCAGACGGGTCGCCCGCACCAGGGCCACGATTAACTGAGCAGTAAGATTGCTTCGGCGCTGCGCGCCTTCCGCCGAGCCGGGTTCTCAACCCGGCCGGAAAATGGCGTCAGGTTGAGAACCTGACGCCGCGAAACACGGATAGCAAAGCTGCCCGCGTGACGCCTCGCAATGACAATTTACCAAGATATTCCTAAAACCGAGTCCACTATGCGCCAGAACCGAATTCTGCTGTCAGTTTCAATCACGCTCATCTTCACTGTTTGCGGATTCGCTTCGAGCCTGGTAGAAGTGGCCATCCGCGACCCCGGCGACCTCGAGCTGCTGCTCAGGGACGGCTTCGACGTGGTCTATCTCTCGAACGGCAATATGGCCGAGGTAGTGTTACACGACGATGCTGAGACCGCCCGCCTCGACCGGACCGGACTGCGCTACTTCGTCGCTCAGGAGAACATCGAGTCATACCTGGCCGGCCGACTTGAGCCCGGCCGCGACGATATGGGCGGCTATCGCACGAACGACGAGATAGTCGAAGAGCTCGACCAGCTCCACGAAGACTTCCCCGACATCGTCGGCGAGCCGGTCTCCATCGGTCAGTCTATCGAGGAGCGCGAAATCTGGGCTGTCAAGATTTCCGACAATCCCGACGAGGATGAGGACGAGCCGGAGGTGCTCTTCACGGCCCTGATACACGCCCGCGAGGTCATCACCGCCGAGGTGCTGTTCGGGGTGATGTATCACCTGGTCGAGAACTACGAGGATGACGAGCGCGCCACTATGCTGGTCGATGAACGGCAGATCTGGTTCATCCCATGCCACAACCCCGACGGCTACGTCTACAACGAGGAGATTGCGCCAGACGGCGGTGGGATGTGGCGCAAGAACCGCCACGAGAACGAAGACGGTTCACGAGGCGTCGATCTGAACCGGAACTTCGGCTATATGTGGGGCCACGATAACGTTGGCTCCAGTCCGGACCCCGATCGCGAGACCTACCGCGGCGAGGAGGCCTTCTCCGAGCCGGAAACCCAGGTGGCTCGCGAGTTCGTGAACGACCATAACTTCGCCATCTCCATCTACTTCCACTCCTACAGCAATCTGTGCATCTATCCGCTCGGCTACGACTACATCCAGGCCCCCGACCGACCGATTTTCGCCGCCCTTGCGGATCGTATGATCGTTGACAGCGGCTACCTGACCGGCACCGGATGGGAGATCATCTATGTAACCAACGGCGACAGCGACGACTGGCTCTATATGTCGGACGAACACGAGCAGATATTTGCGGTTACCGTCGAGGTGGGCAGCCGGAACGATTCCTTCTGGCCGCCGCGCAACCGCGTCGAGCCGCTGGTGGCCGAGAACCTGGAGACCTGCCTGGTGGCCGCCGAATTCTGCGACCAGCCCGCGAGGGTATTCAGGCCACCGAGCCCCTTCAACGTCACAGCCATCCCGGACAGAGAGGGCCGGCCGGTGATCCGCTGGGAGACGCCCGAAGACGAGGTCAACCCGCCGGTCAGCTTCCGGGTTATGGCGCGCCGGCCGGGAGAGCCGTTCATCGACGATTCGCCCGAGGATCAGGAACTCTGGGATATGGTCAATTTCAGCCACTCCCAGATTGACCGGCACAGCGGCTCCCACAGCTACCGTGTGCAGACTGTGCAGCCTATGGCCACCCTGACGCTGAGAGAGGAGATCCCGGCTCCTGACATCATCCGGGCCTGGATGCACTATGACCTGCGCACCTATCTGGATCACTATATAGCCCTCGAGGTCTCCTGCGACGGCTACGACTGGGAACCTCTGCCGGGGCGCGACACCGAAGACCTGGTTATCAACGACCGGAACCTCGGCCCCGGCATCACCGGCGAGTCCGACGACTGGATCCAGACCTGGTGGCGCTTCGGGGACTACGCCGGACAGATGGTCAGGCTGCGGTTCCGCTACTACCAGTTCGATCACCGTCTGAACGGTGAGGCCTGTTATATCGATGATATCGGACCGCTGCCGGGGGTCGAATGGAGCGAGGTTGTGGCCGAGGAGCTGGAGGAACCGGTCTGGATCGACGAGGAGCACGACCCAGAAGAGGAGATCGAATACCTGGTCCAGGCGGTGGATGCCGAGGGCGACCTCTCCTTCTGGAGCGTTCCCGTTCAGGCTGAACGGGGCTTGCCCGCCTTCACGCTGTTGGTCCAGACCGGCTGGAGCCTGATCAGCGCACCGGTGGATCTGCTCGAGCCCGATCTTGATTCCATCTTTACGGATTGGGTCGAACGTGACATCCTGATCCTGGTCAAGAA
>MWJR01000123.1 GCA_002127415.1 Calditrichaeota bacterium AABM5.125.24 | reverse complement strand
TATTACGGGGTGCATTTTATAGTGGTATTCTTTCATACCGGCGAAGCATGCCCCTGCGCCTGTCCCTGCGAAGGCAGGGAAAAGCAGGGGGCCGGTATCCAGACGAGTTGCTGCTTGTCTGGATTCCCGCCTGCGCGGGAATGACACCCGCCAATCGCACTATAATCTGCCCCCCTTAATATAGACTATAGATACAATATTCCGGACAAACAATCACCCCCCCTTACTCCCACTCCCCGCTTTCGCGGGGACAGGCTCTGCAATAGCAGGGAGGGGAGAATGAACTTCAAGGTATCGTGTGTTTTTTACACCCAATAAAAAATTAGACCGACGGTTCAGCTATCCTTAAGTTTGAAATCCTTTCCGTCCAGATAATCATCTGCCGGTTCTTCCAACACACAAGATATATACCGGGTCGGCGTCAGTGCCGAGCAACTCTTTTACTTTCCGGTCGTAAAAGGCGCCGATTGTCAGCACGCCCAGACCGAATGGCTGAGCCTGCAGACAGATGTTCTGAGCGGCGTGCCCGGCTTCGAGATAGACATATTGCAGGGCTCTGTCGCCGTATTTCACCGCGGTGCGTTCGGTGACCGAAGCGATAACAACATTCACCGCAGCGCTGGGGATGTAGTTCTGTCCCAGGGCAGCTCGGGTGAGTGCCAAGGCGTGGTCGCCGGGTTGAACGAGCTCTATCTGATGCTCGTTCATCTTTCGCCCCGGTTGATAGTGATAAATGCCCGCCTGAAGGTCGGTCACGTTCTTCACAACCACGTAGATTTCGAGCGGGTAGAGGGCTCCCGCCGAGGGGGCTGAGCGATAGCCGAAGGGGGAGGTTACCCCCTGGCAGGCCCACAGAAGCTGCGCCAGCTCTTTCAAAGATAGCGGTTCACCGGTAAAATCGCGAACCGAACGGCGCTGCAGGATGGCCTTCTCGACAGAGAAGTCGCTGTCGCTTCGCGGTGCAGGTAGCTTTATCATTGTTTTTTCCCCAGTAAATGCTGTGTTCGCAAAAGTCAGAATAATGATTGGAAAGATTAGTCTGAAGTTCTTTCTGTAGTTCATATCGCCTCCATAAGTGACTGAGTGACTGAGTGTTCAAGGGAATGGGCTTTGGGCTCAGTAAGATATTTTACGGATAGAGCGCTGCAAATACAATAGGAAAGGCCACTTGACACACAGAAACCGATGCTGTATCTTGAGTCAGGATTAACCATATTGCCGTCAGCCACGGTGGGTTGACGGTGGGGAGAGGTGTCAGGTGAGGGCACCTGACACCACTTGAAGGATCGACGCGGACAGGAGTGTTCGCGCTACCGGTTATAAGGTAATATCTTGCGAAAGCTGAATTTATTCTTCCTAATATCGGTGAGTTTGCCGGTATTGCTGTCCGGGTGCAATCGCTCCGGCGGGCAGGGGATAACCCTCGCGGTCGGCGGAGCACCCAACGAGATCACGGTCTGGGAGCAGCTTGCCGAAAGCTGGACGATTCGCAGCGGGGTCGAGGTCAACATAATGCGGCAGCCGACCGACACCGACCTTCGGCGGCAGGGGCTCATAATACCGCTCAAATCACAGCAGCGCGACCCCGATCTGTTCCTGATGGACGTGGCCTGGGTGGCCCAGTTTGCGGCATCGGGCTGGCTCGAACCGCTGGACAGGTATGCCGCACCAGGCACTATCGACACCACGGCCTTCTTCACCAACATCCTGGAGCAGGTAGATCGCCGGGAAGGCCGCCTGATTGCGATGCCGGTCTATCTGGATTGCGGACTGCTCTACTACCGAAGGGACCTGCTTGAGAAATATGGATATACCTCAGCGCCAGAAACCTGGTATGAGCTGGTGGCGATGGCGGTGAAGGTTCAGGCATTGGAGCGCGCAGAGCGTCCTCAGTTCTATGGGTTCGTCTGGCAGGGGGCTCAATACGAGGGGCTGGTGTGCAACTTCCTCGAATTCGCCGGTTCTGCGGGGGGAGGGCTCGCCTTCGAGAACGGGCAGGTCAGGGCGGATACCCCGGCGAATCTGATGGCGGCTCGGTTTATGCACGGTCTGATATATGATTCCAAAGTCTCTCCCCCCAACACCTTCACCGAGATGCGCGAGGAGGAGGTGCGGGCTGTGTTCCAGCAGGGGGATGCGCTGTTCGAACGGAACTGGCCATACGCCTGGTCGCTGCACCAGAGGGAGGGTTCGCCGGTGAAGGATAAGGTGGGAGTGGCGCTGCTGCCGCATTTCCCCGGTGGACACTCGGTTGCGACACTGGGGGGATGGCACATCGGGGTGTCGGTTTATTCGAACTGCAAGGAGGAGGCGGCCGGATTGCTGGCCCATATCGTCTCGGATTCGGTTCAGGTGACCTTTGCCGAGAGACTGGGCTGGAACCCGGCTCGCCGGGACCTTTATGACCGCAGGGAGCTTCAGGAGAAGCTGCCTCACCTCGATGTCCTGCGGGCGGGCTTCGCAGCCGCAGTGGCCCGGCCGAACCTTCCCTACTACACCCAGCTCTCGGAGCCGATCCAGCGCTACCTGAACGGTGCGTTGTCGGGGGAACTCACGCCTGATGCAGCGCTGGAGAAGATCGAGAATGAGATGCAGCAGGTGGTGGAGAGGTATGGGAGGGAATAGGCCACCCTTTCTGGGCTTTGGGCCTCAGGCTTTGGGCTTTGGGTTTCGGGCGCGATAAGCTTGTCCCTGCGTAAGCAGGGATCGCGCCCCTACCTTGACTCGACAGATAAACAGATGAAACCCGGCGAGCAAGCTCGCCGGGCCACCCTCAGCAGTTATTAGCCAAGCAAGTCGGGGCACCCTTAGCAGTTATAAGCCAAGCAAGTCGGGCCACCCTTAGCAGTTATAAGCCAAGCAAACCGGGCCACCCTTAACTGTTATGCTGCAAGCAATCCGAGACACACATCGATACTCTCCGGGAGAGCTGAGGACGGCGCTTAGGTTCCTGGCGCCTCTGGGGCTCCTCATCGGGATCTTCGTTCTGCTGCCGGTGTTAGGAACGCTGGCGGGCAGTCTCTACCTCGACACGACCTTCCTGGAGCGGCGGTTCGCCTGGTTTGACAACTACTGCGGACTGCTGACCGACCACACCTTCCTTCAGTCTGCCTGGTTCACGCTGACTTTCGCGGCGGTCTCGGTTCCACTGGAACTGGCGCTGGGACTGGCGCTTGCGCTGCTGATGAACAGCCAGGTCAGACCGCTCGGACTGCTGAGGGCCTGCGTGCTGATACCGTGGGCAATACCGGGCGCCATATCGGCCCGCACCTGGGAGCTCATCTACAACTATAACTACGGGCTGGCCAACGCGCTGCTGGGAGGGCTCGGTATCGTCGGCGAGCCGGTGAACTGGCTGGGAACCGGCGCGGGGGCCTTTGCGGCGCTGGTGTTGACCGATGTGTGGCGCACCACGCCGTTCGTGGCGATTATTCTGCTGACCGGACTGCAGGCGATACCGGTGGAGCTGTATCAGCAGGCTCAGGTTGATCAAGCCGGTGCGTTAGGGCGTCTCCGGCGTATCACACTGCCGCTGCTGAGACCGATCATCATCGTAGCCCTGCTGTTCCGAACAATCGATGCGGTGCGGGTGTTCGACATCATCTACATACTGACGCGGGGCGGGCCGGGCGGCTCGACGACCTCGCTGTCGCTTTATGCCTACCGGAACTTCCTGGGGGGGGACTTCGGCTACGGCTCGGCGGCTTCGGCGCTGCTGTTCGTCGTGGCGCTCGGGTTGTCGCTGGTCTATATAAAGATGGCGAGGAAATTAAAAATTAAGATGAGATGAAGGG
>MWJR01000269.1 GCA_002127415.1 Calditrichaeota bacterium AABM5.125.24 | reverse complement strand
GTCCCTAACCACGACTGTCGGGCTTGGGGACAGCCCCAACTACAACAAGAAAATCATTACTTGGTTAAAACTCTCAATCAATTATCGAACACCTCAATCACTATCCAACTCTTCTTGACCGAAAACACCGAAAGTAAAACCCACGACCGTCCTATCCTGCTGACCGGCGGCACCGGCTTCGTAGGCACCAACACTGTCCACCATCTGATCCAGCAGGGACACAGGGTTCGCTGTCTGGTCCGACCCACCAGCGATGTGAGCCGGCTACCCGGCGAGGTCCAGGCCGTCGAAGGTCACCTGCTGAACTTCGAGAGTCTGCGGCGCGCTGTTGATGGCTGTTGGGGAGTAATCCACATAGGCGGGGTGGTCAGCGCCAGGCAGGTGCGCGATTACTATCAGGTCAACCGCGACGGCACTGCCAACCTGGTCAAAGCCGCACGTGAAGCGGGGGTGAAACGATTCCTGCTCTGCAGCAGTCAGGCCGCAGCCGGCCCTTCGACCCCTGACCGCAGGCGCAGATGTGACGACCCACCGGCGCCTGTCACCGACTACGGCAGGAGTAAGCTGGAGGGCGAAGAGGTCCTCGCTGACGGCGCCGGCGAGATGTGGTGGTGCATAATCAGGCCGCCGGCCATATACGGCCCCTGGGACAAGGCCTTCCTGCCGCTGGTTCGCTGGATTATCAGGGGCTTCAAGCCGCGCCTCGGGGACGGCCGTATGCCGTTCGCCCTCATCCACGCCGTCGATCTGGCCAGAGCTGTGACCCTCTCGATAGAGGCAGACCATCCCTCCGGAGCCATCTGGTTCGCCACCGACGGCGCAGACCACAACACAGAGGAACTCGCCGCGGCGGTCGAGGCGGCCGTCGGCAAGAAGGCGCGATGGATAACCGTCCCGACCCTGGTAGCGCCCCTCATCGGGCAGGTCATAGAACTTGTGGCGCGGATCCACAGTGCCACGGCTCTGTTAGGAAGGCAGAAGCTGATCGAGCTGACCCGGCCCGCCTGGACCTGCGACGACACCCCGCTCCGCGAAGCGACCGGATACAAGGAGCTGTTCGACCTGACCCATGGCATGGCTCAAACCGTGGAATGGTATCAACAGCGAGGCTGGATATGATCCAGGACTACCGCTCCGACTGCCCCCTCTGCCGACTTGTCCAGAACCGCGAAATCCTGACCCGGCTCATCACGGAGGATGATCTGATTATGGTGGTTGACTGCCTGGCTTGCCAGGTGCCGATGGCGGTGCTGAAGGTGCACCGGGCTCAGTTCGCCGATGCCGAAAGGGAGCACGTCCGCACCGTCCTGCGGCAGTTCGAGGGGGAGGTTATCGACTGGAAACAACGACGAATACCCGACCACGCCCACTGCCACCTGAGGCCATATCCCTTTCCGGGAACAAGGAATTGGGAGAGGATATAATTGACATCACGGCTCGCAGGGGCGCGAAGCTAAGCCCCGGAAACCACGAACGATAAGGTAGTAAGTGAAATGGCAATCAACAGAAATAAAACCACGAAGTCAGGCCCGGAAGCGCAAAGCAACTATGTAATACCGCCTGAATCCTGGCCCCGTAACAGGTCGGGTGTCGTATTCGACCTTGAGACACAGCGCAGCGCCGATGAGGTCGGCGGATGGGGTAACATCCGCGCCATGGGGTTGGCTTGGGCGGTAGTCTATCTATTCCCCGAGAACGAATGGCTCGACTTCGCCGAGCGGGATGTTGAACACCTGATCGAGGTGCTCAGGCAGGCCGATCTGGTGATCGGGTTTAACACACTACGGTTCGACTACGAGGTTCTGAAGGGCTACAGCGGCTTCGACTTCCGCCAGCTTCCCAACTACGACATCCTGGCCGAGGTCGTCAATTCACTGAGCTACCGCGTATCGCTTAACTCGCTGGCCTCAGCCACCCTCGGTGTCAGAAAGATGGCTGATGGATTGCAGTCGCTCGAATGGTGGAGAAATGGTGAGGTGGAAAAGGTGGCTGAGTATTGCCGCCGGGACGTCGAGGTCACCCGTGACCTGTTCTACCACATCCTCGAACGCGGATACCTGCTGTTCGAGAAGAGAGCCCTCGGTCTGGTGAGGGTGCAGATGCGGCAGAAACCGCTATAAGGCAACTCTTTCTATGGTAGGGGCGGCATTTATGACGCCCGAAACTGACAGCTTAAAGCAGCCTTCAAATGGCTGAACTTGACTCAAGACCTGTAATACGATAAATTTAGGCGGACATATAAGGTAGGCCGGACACTCCTGTCCGGCCCGGTCATCCGTCAACCGACGGATGACCTACCGGAGGATTAGCCTAACTGGTAAGGCGGCGGTCTTGAAAACCGCTGGGTATTTGCCCTTGGGGGTTCGAGTCCCTCATCCTCCGCTTATAACTCACAAGTGCTTGATTTTAAGTCTTGTGGGTTATGTATTAAGCGCATATGTGCCTAAAATGTGCCAACAAGACAGTATTTAGGAGGTAAATATGAAAGTGAAATCCCTGGTAGTGTCCAGGATTAATTGAGATGACTCTCTAATTTGAATAATAACAATGGGTTATTGCGAGATTGTAACATATTGTTATTTAGGCACATATAGTGTTATCACGACAAATCGGGGACACCACCCAATTATCGCTATATGATAGATCATTATCCAGAAAATTATGGAATAGTTGCTATAGAACGAATTCCATAGATATATTAAGGGGTGCAATTAAAAGTTGTATTGGGTGTGCCGTCGGGTGCCCTCACCCGATGGCTGAACAGTTGATTGGTGTCAGGTGGGGGCACCTGACACCACAACTAGAATCTGCACCCCTTGATAAAAGAGAAAAAAGTTGAGCGAAACCAACGAATCTCGATCTGTCGAAAGAACTTTGATTTACATTCCGATCGTCCATACCGAGTCCGATATGGGTAATCTCAGCGAGTCCGTGCGACAGGCTGCTATCCGGAAATTAGGATTAACCGGTTGGAAGAGGAAAGTAAATCTGATAGATAAAATCTGGACGACAATTGAAAAAACCGTTGATGCTCTGAATCTCCCTTACGAAAAGGTTCTCCTTTACCAGGATGGCTTGCCTGTTTGTGGACGGGAGACTGAAATCGTTACGGAGCTTGCCAGGGGCGGAAGCCGGAATCATCAGCTTCTGCTCCGCCTGATGAGTAGGGGAGCTCGCGCCATAGGAACCGAATCCCCGGAACTCCTCATGGAAGAGTATGAATTGGCCAGGCAGTCTGTTGCATCAGGTGAGATTCCGGAACCGGTGGGAATGAAAGTCCGACGCAAAGCCTTGAGTGATCCGTTGCTGAAAAGACGCGATCAATTTATCGCTGACCGGATCAACAGCACCCTCGGCAACGGCGAAACCGGAATCGTATTTTTAGGGATGCTTCACTGCGTCGAAGGCCTGCTCGATAAGGATATCCGTGTACTGTATCCGGTTAACCTGCCTCCAAGAGCACGGAACGTCAATCGGTAACGCAGAATAAGGAGACGTGGCGAGAAATAAACGTTAACAGACGATTCTCCCTTATTTACTTTTCCTTTCCCTTCTGCTTTATATCTCCACACTTCGCATCTTAAGGAACCGTTATACTGGCATCAAATTTGCTCTGCTTCAATACGCCCATCTTTGAACCTCTATAACGTATCGCGATTATTTACATCTAAGCACCACGCTACACTTGTTTCAAACGAAAGAAAATCTTCGAGGATAAAGTCGTAAATAGCGGTTATAGCGATTCTCGAATGTTTTTTCAAGTGTAGAATAAATAAATAGATAAACAGTTGCATGGTGACTTATTTATTT
>MWJR01000266.1 GCA_002127415.1 Calditrichaeota bacterium AABM5.125.24 | reverse complement strand
GCGGGGCCCTGATCACCGCCCGGCTGGCCCTGGAACAGGGGCGCGAGTTGTTCGCCGTGCCGGGTGCAGCCGGTAAGCCGCGCAGCGCCGGGGTCAACCGGCTCATCAAGGACAGCGCGGCGCATATGGTCGAGAGCGGCGGTGAGATAATCGAACAGCTTCGCTCACAGCTGGCTCCGGTGCTGAACGTGGCTGCCACGTTGGCCGTGCCGAAGCTGGAGGGTGGCGAGGCCTCGGTTTACGGGCTGCTCGAGGAGGGGCCGCTGTCGGTGGATGAGCTCATCCGGCAGAGCGGTCTGGGGGCGATCGGGATCAGCCGGCTGCTGACCTCGATGCAGCTCAAGGGGCTGGTTCGGCGTTTTCCGGGTGCTCGCATCGGCAGGGCTTGACAACGTTCTGAACAAAAGCAGGAAGTAGATTCACACAGATAACTAATATGAAACTGAACAGAAGTAATGGAGGGGATATCGACCGCCGTGGCGGCCCTCGAAGGACTTTCAAGTACGCGCTCGTAGTGGCTGGTCTGGTGCTGGGCATCTGGGTCGCGGCCCATTTTGGTGCGGCTGCCGGAACGCTCCTTTCGGAGATGCGCAGGCTGACGGCGGTGATGAACCTGATCAATTCCACCTACGTTGAGAAGCCCGACCTGAACCGCCTGTCTGAAGGGGCCATCGAGGGGATGCTGAAGCGGCTCGACCCGCATTCCATCTACATCCCGTCTGCCGAACACGAGCGGCTCGCCGAGCTGGACATCGGCGAGTTCGAGGGTATAGGTATCTCGTTTGTGATCCAGAACGAGCTTATCACCGTGATCGCGCCCATCATCGGCACGCCGGCAGAACGGCTCGGGATCCGGTCGGGTGATCGGATTATCGAGATCGACGGGGTCAGCGCCTACGGCATCACCAACGATGAGGTCTTCAAGAAGCTGCGCGGACCGAAAGGAACCACGGTTCAGGTCAAGGTGCTCCGCGAGGGGATTCCCGAACCGCTCGATTTCACCATCGTGCGCGACAATATCCCTATCCACTCTGTCTGGACCAGCTTTATGCTGGACGACTCCACCGGCTATATCCTGGTCAACCAGTTCACCGCCAACACTACCTCCGATCTTGAGGCGGCGCTCGACCGGCTCGAGGCGGCGGGGATGACCCGGTTGGTACTCGACCTGCGCAACAACCAGGGCGGGCGGTTGAGCCAGGCGGTGGCAGTAGCTGATATGTTCATTCCTGGGGGGCAGGTTATCGTTTCGCGCCGTGGCAGGCTTTCTGCCGAGGACAGCACCTACCGCTCCACTGATCCGGTTACACACCGACTGTTTGATCTGATTGTGCTCATCAACAGTGGCAGCGCTTCGGCGTCGGAGATCGTGGCGGGGGCGGTGCAGGACCTGGATCGGGGGCTGATCGTCGGCCAGAACAGCTTCGGAAAGGGGCTGGTGCAGAAGGAGGTCTCGTTTAAGGATGGTGGGGTCATCCGGCTGTCGACAGCCCACTGGTTCACCCCGTCCGGTCGGCTGGTTCAACGACCTTACGATAAAGGCAGGGGGGAGTATTACGCAGTGCGCTACCGTGATCCGGAGGAGGTCCCGACCGACGGAGAGAGGGAGGTCTTTAAGACCCTTGGTGGGAGGTCGGTATACGCCTCATCGGGCGTCGCGCCTGATGTGGAGGTGGAGGACCTGCGCATCACCGGAGCCACAGCCCGGCTCCTGAGCGCCAGGCTGCTGTTCGCCTATGCCCAGACGATGATGCAGCGATACGGAACGGTCGTGGAGGAGGATTTTCCTCGTTTCCAGCAGGAGTTCGAGGTCACGGACGACGACATCAAAGGGCTGCTTGATATGGCCAGGGATAAGGATATTGAATATCCACCGGAGGTGCTTGAGCCTGACCGGAGTTATCTTTCCACCCAGCTCAAGGCGGAGCTGGCTCAGCTCCTCTGGAGCGATCGCGATTACTACTACACTATCCGCACCGGTGCAGATCCGGTGATCAAGCGGGCGCGGGAGCTGTTTGAGCAGGCTCAGGAGGTGGCGGCGGTGTGGCATTAAGCCGGAAAGGGTTGACAGCGCAGCGACGTTTAATTAACTTTTAGTTGAGTGGAATTCAGCTATATTCTCGGTGAGGCCGGGAGCTAAAGTTTCATATACCAAATAAGTGAGTAAAAATGGTCGATTATTTCATCAAGGGCGGGGCTTTTATGTGGCCCATCCTCATCGTCCTGGTCATCGGTCTGGCGTTCTCGATTGAACGGCTATGGACCCTGACCCGTTCCACCATAAACGCCCGGAGGTTCACCCAGCGCATCCGTGAGGCTCTGGGTGACGGCGGACCTGAGAAGGCGATCGAGGTGTGCGCCAGGACCCGTGGGCCGATCGCTAATGTTCTCCACGCAGGGCTGCTGCGGGTTGAGCGGGGTATGGAGCATGTCGAGAAGGCGGTGATGACGACGGGCACCATCGAGATGGCGTTCCTGGAGCGGAACCTGGTCTGGCTTGCCACGGTGGTATCCATCGCGCCCATGCTCGGCTTCCTCGGCACGGTCAGCGGTATGGTTCGCGCCTTCGACTCCATCGCCCAGGCCAACGACATCTCCCCATCCCTGGTGGCAGGCGGCATCTCGGAGGCGCTGCTGACCACCATGTTCGGGCTGGTGGTGGCGATCATCATCCAGTTCTTCCACAACTTCTTCGTGGCGCGTATCGACAAGATCGTGGCCGATATGGAGGAATCGACCCAGGAGTTTGTGGATCTGCTGGTCGAGAGAGGGACGACTTAGCCGGAAGCTGTTATGCTGATTGAGAAGAAAAAAGAGCGGTCACACGAGATCCCGACCTCCTCGATGGCCGACATCGCCTTCCTGCTCCTGATCTTCTTTCTGGTTGCCACTACGATGGATATGGACAAGGGGATCCCGATGGTGCTCCCCGAACGCGGCGGCGAGGTCAAGATCAACCCCAAGAACATCGCCAAGATCCTGATTAACGAGGCCGGGATGGTGCTGTTCGACGGCGAGGTGATCGACGATATGCAGCTTAAGGAGCTGCTCACCACACGCATCAAGGAGCGGGGGGTGGACGCTGAAGGGAAGCCGAAGCTGATCGTCTCCATCAAGACCGACCGGGAGACCGAATACGACCGCTATATAACCATCCTCGACATAGTCAAGGAGTCCGGAGCCACCAAGATCTCCATCGCCGAACCTGACAAGAAGTGAACCGGGTGGGTGGGGAGATTCTGCGATGTTTGGAGCGTATCTCATGACAGGGGAGTAGTGTGTTTCAGAAGAAACGGAAGGCAGGGCAGGGGATCCCGACCGCTTCGTTACCCGATATAATCTTCCTGCTGCTGTTCTTCTTTATGGTGACGACGGTCATCAAGCGGACCCAGGGGATCCCGATCGTGACCCCGGCGGCCTATCAGACCAAGAAGATCGAGTCGAAGCGCCACCTGGCATACATCTGGGCCGACGATAAGGGCACCATCTCGGTCGACGATAAGCTGATCCCGCTCGCGGCCATGGGCAGCATATCCAGGATCATCAGGGAGAAGCTCGACGAGGACAACCGATTGATAGTCTCGCTCAAGATAGACAAGAGGGCCAGGATGGGGCTGGTGAACGACATCCAGGAGCAGCTCCGCGACGCCTATGCAATCAGGGTCAACTACTCGACGAGGTTTAAGGGGGGAGGGGGGTAGAACTGTTCTATATAGAGCGTTCATAATTACGGTATATGATGAAGTTCTGGTAGTGTCATTGATTGGTTGTGATGGCATAGTAAATTATTAGATAACAGTTTATTGAAGAATTGTAGTCGGGTTTGTCTCAGCCCCGACTGTGTCGCGGTTGAGGACAACCGCGACTACTCCATCTCAAT
>MWJR01000265.1 GCA_002127415.1 Calditrichaeota bacterium AABM5.125.24 | reverse complement strand
CAAATAAATAAGTCACCATGCAACTGTTTATCTATTTATTTATTCTACACTTGAAAAAACATTCGAGAATCGCTATATAATCTACTTAGATAGTCGTTAATACGGATTATGAACAATTTGGGAGAGGTGTCCGAGAGGCCGAAGGAGCACGCTTGGAAAGCGTGTGTAGGAGCAATTCTGCCGTGGGTTCGAATCCCACCCTCTCCGCTGCTGGATAAGGAGATAAGCCCGATCATATGACCGGGCTTCTTCTTTATTATTATCCAAACGGGAACATAACGGGAACGTTTGCTGCACCTCATCTTACGCGGGAATATCCGTTGGTGTGTATTGAACCTCTCTACTATCAATGAATATCTCCAAGTCTGAAGGTCTGAAATAAACCGAGTTCCTTGCTAACCGTATGCATGGCAGCGTTCCTTTCTTTACATATTCCATCAGCGTCTGCCTACACATGCTGAGCATCCCGGCCGCCTCCTTCAATGGGATAAGCAATCGCTGACCGTTCGAACCGTTACTTCCAGTCTGATTATTCATCTATCAATCCAGGCCTTCTGCATCCGCCATAGCTACAGCAGCCATCACCTCGTCGCCATCCTCCTCAGTTCGCTCTGTATCGCCACGTGCGAAGTTTAGCAGCTCCACTGCAGTCCTGGCCTGATCAGGGTTAGGCGCCAGGTAGTACCTCTCAGTCACCTTCACGCTGCTGTGCCCCAGCAATCTGCTGACCGTATAAATGTCGACCCCAATGTCTATCAGGTGGCCGGTGAAGGTCGCCCTCAGGCTGTGGATTGTTACACCTTCGGGTAATCCTACCTCACGCGCCCGTCTGAGGAACCTCATCGACACCTGGTTAGGGGTGTAATCAGGGAAGAGCCTGCCCTCACGATCACGCGACCAGCTCTCCAGGACAGCCATCAGGTTGTCGTTGATCGGCACGGATCGCCTCTTGCCACCCTTCCCTACGACGGTGATCTCTCTTCTACGCAGGTCTATATGGTCCCAAGTCAGCTCCAAAGCCTCGTTTCTCCGAAGCCCGGTATTCGTCAGGAGCACCTATTTCATCAAAACCGAACCTAAATCCAAACCAGTCATCTATTTCATCTGCAGCCTCAAAGATTATTTCCCCTGGTTCCTCTTCAGTGCCCTCACTCCCCTCAGCATGTACAACACCGCCTGAGCCCACATCTATCAAACAATGATTTCTCTCAATAACTATCAAGACGCCAGGATCGATGGTAAGCCTGGAAAGTATTTCAAATATGTGTCGACTCTGTTCACCATTCCAGTATCCTTCAATATAGTAATACTGTCCAGCCTCCCAGTGAGGTTCATCCAGGTGAGTGGGGCCCTCGATTATCTCGTTCTGGTTGCCATCGTCTCCATCGACAGGAAGCCTTGCCAGACCGGATCGGGCAAAGACAGTAATAAGCGACATTACCAAGATCGGAACGAGACAATTTGCGAGTGATGTTTTTAAACGTTGCATTTTTCTAACTCCTTATAATGATTGTTTTAGATTGTGAATAATCTGTGCATCAGATTTCAACGGACCTTAGTAAGTTTTAACACCTCTTGATCTACTCCGGTGTCTATGTTGAGGAAGTAACATCCCGCCGGCAGTGATCCAATGTTAAGCGAGATGATATGCCTTCCGGCATTCAGGGATTGAACGGGTAATGCTAAAACTCGCCTGCCCTTCGTATCATACAGTTCTGAAAGAACATTTTGATGAACAGAAAGATATAAGATTACGTTACATTCGGAGTTAAAGGGATTGGGGTATGGTTGATATATTCTGAAATTTTCAGGTATTTCATACGAATAATCACCAATACCCCGTTCCTGATAATAGAAAAAGCGTCCCATATCGGTCCTTGTCGAATCAGGATCCAGGGGATAATCGGGATCGCCCGCGTCTATGCAGGGGGAATCTTCTCGCAATTTGGGTGTGAAGGGTTCCAGTCTCCTGATCCGGGGATCGTCAAATATATTGCCTTCACCGGGCTCGAACTCTACACCCCTGTTGCCGATGAACCCGCCGTCAAAGTTCCAGAAGCAGTTGCATCTTATATCGGGTATATCGTCAATAGGCGTTGCAAAGACCATGTCGCACTGATCGCCGTCACCGATGAATATGTTGTTCACGATTATTACCTCACTGTCAGTACCTGAAATATAAATTGCCTCATAATCATCCTCCCTAATTTTCACAGTGTTGTGATCAAGCAGGACTTGAGAATGATAAAAAATTAAATAGCCTGAAGATATAATATTATAACAGATATCAACATCTGAGGACGATTCAACACCGATGCCATGTTCGAAATCATTGTCATATATCATAGCATGTTCACAACAATCTATGCCTACGCTTCCACCGTTATTTGAGGTAAAATCAACATATTCAAGATTGCGAAATGAAGCCCCCCTGTCAAGATAGCAGTCCGTAACCGAACATCTGTATGAATTATGGCATTCCAAATGTCTCATACTGTTGTTATATATATTTAAGTTACTATCTGAAATCCTTAACCCGTAATAACCTGCTTCATGTCCTATGCTGTTGTCATGTATCTCGCTGTCTCGGTCAATTTGACTTAACCAGGTTCGACCGAAGATGTGGTTTCCAACCAAAGTTACCGATGACCCCCCGGCATTGAAACAACCTCTTATGGTGTTATCAGTTATCTCAGCTCCGCAATAAGCAGATACAAGAATATCTCTTAGTGAATCTGTGGGAGATGATATATCACACCCTGATATTTCCAATATTCCTCCGAAGTTTACCACTCTTCCACGTAAGTTACATCCATATAGTCTGATAGCAGAAAACAGAGCATTAATTAAAATTCCATACCTGGACGCAGTAATGATAAGCTCGCTATTCTCAATTATGATCGATCCGCTCATAATGTCTATAAATTGGTTGGCAGTTAGTGATCTTGCTATTGTATTGTAAATGCGGGTCTGGCTCCTATACCCCCCCCGCCAGCTATATACCAGTCCGGAGATGGGTGTGATGTCAGAGTGATCAATCTCCAAAACCGCAGCCTCGCACAGGCGGAAAGCTATGTCAACGCCGGAAATCTCAACATAGTCGAGGGTCACATTTGCTTCATTTAATAGAAATATTCCCATCCACGATGATTCAGCATCGGGTGAGATCTGAAAGACTATAGCATCCTCCTCGGTTCCTTCAGCTATAAGCGACCCGAACACATATAACCCCATATCATCCATAAATTCGATGCGCACACCGGCTTCGATCCTCAAAGTGTCATCCTCCGGCACCCAGGTTGAGTCCACCACGATATAGGGGCTTCCCTCGGCGTCCCACACCCCCGACACCTCCCCCACGACCTCGGTCTGGGCTATGGAAAGGTTAACCATCATAAAAACAAAGATTAATGCCAGCCAGCGTCTCATCTAACTACCCTTTATCGAGCATAAAACGCCCCGCCAGCATATAACTCCACCGGCGAGGCGCTAAACTCTCCTGAAATCCCCCCACATCTCCTGAAGGTCTTATAACGTAATGATAATAAGAATCCACTGAAGCTCCCGCTCTGAGGATCCAAGCCTGTTGCTTACCTGATATTCATACTAAGGCGCCTGCTCCAGACGCCCGGACGATGGTCAAGTCACTTCGTAGTCAGCATCTGTAACCAATATAATGGATCTCAAGACCGATGTCAAGGGTTAGCGCCAAGAATTTTCAATAAAAATCGCCAGTGTAGAATAAACCTATTCCCACAACACTAACATTGCCCACCTCAGGATGTCCATCCTGCCTTGATGAGATTTCATCAATACAAAACAAGTAGAACCCGGTATCAGTTTGACCTTGCCCCAAAAGAGTGGACACAGAGTTAAGCACATAACGAGTAAAACTGCCGTTCGAACTCAGCAGGGCT
>MWJR01000263.1 GCA_002127415.1 Calditrichaeota bacterium AABM5.125.24 | reverse complement strand
GAGATAGCGCGAACCGATGACAAACAGCACGATACACAACACCGTAATCATCATGCCCGGCTCCGGCACCGGGATCTTCATACCGAGAGACAGGAAGAACAGCGTGAGGAAGAAATCGCGCAACGGCAGCACCTTGGCGGTCACGTGAATGCTGTAGGGGAAGCTTGATATCGCCACACCGGCGATCAGCCCTCCCATCTCCTTTGAGAGACCAACATACGAGGCCACACCGGCAATGAAGGCGCACCAGGCAATGGATACAGCCACCACCATTTCCGGCGTCTTGGAGATCTTCTCGTAAACGATGCGCAACAGATACTTGCTGAGGAAATATGTCAACGCCATGAGCCCGGCGCTCTTGGCCAACGCCAGTCCCACCAATGCCACCCTGGGGTTGGTGAAGTTAGGCTGGAAGGCCAGTATCAGTATTGCCCAGACGTCCTGGAAGATCAGAACGCTGAGAGTGATGCGACCTGGCAGCGTGTCCAGCTCGAATTTGTCGTAGAGCAGCTTGACAACGATTGCAGTGCTGCTCAGTCCGCAGAACAGCGACAGGTATAGCGCGTCAATGGAGCCGCCGCCAAGCTTGTAGCCCAGTATCAGGAAAAAGCCCAGTCCGATCAGGACGCACAATATAAACTGACCGACTCCGGCAACCAGTATGGCCTTGCCTGACGAAAAAATCTTCTGTGGGTTAATCTCCAGGCCAATTATGAACAGCAAGAGAATGAGGCCGATTTCGGAGATCACCTCGATGCTTTCGGGCTCGGTGACCAGCTTGAATCCGATCTCCGGGCCGATCAGAGCGCCGGCCACCAGATAGCCCAGGATGATGGGTTGCTTGACCAACTGGAAAAGCAGTCCCACCAGCGTCGCAGCGAATATGGCTACGGCTATATCGTTAAGAAGATGATGCATGGTTCTGTCCTCTTGGGGATAATCCGCAGCTCCCCCTGATGTTCAAGCGGCCTCATTAATGCAATATGTAGATATTAATGAAGCTACATATCCCTCCAGACCGGCGGGCGGCCTTCGATGGCGGCCTTCAGCCCCTCGTGGGGGTCGAGGTTGGACATCAGATCGAGCATATAGGTCGATTCACTGTTGCGCATAGCCTCCATAACCGGGGCGTAGAGCCCCGTATCAATCGCCCGCTTGGCCAGTGATATCGCCGGGGCGCTCAATCCGGCTACCCGTCCGGCATAACGATTGACCTCCTCATCGAGCCGGTTTTCCTGGACCAGGCGGCTCACAATGCCTGCCTGGTGAGCCTGCTGGGCAGTGAACTCCTCCCCTGAGATTATCCAGTCCAGGGCCCGGTTTCGACCGACTAACCTCGGAAGAACAGCTGCCGCCACCGGCGGGAACAGACCGAAGGTTATCTCCGGATGACCGAACCGAGTTGTGTCGGCGGCGATGACCACGTCACAGAAGAGGGCCAGTTCACACCCCCCCTCCAGCGCTTCCCCCTTCACTGCAGCCATTGTCAAGCCGCGGATGTCACTCAGATAGTCGAACATCCGGGTGAAGAGCGGCATCAACAACCCTATTCTTTCGGAGGTCCGTTCTGAGGTCTGAATCCCGCCACAGAAGTTTCCACCCTCGCCGCGAAGGACCAGAACCTTCAACGATTCGTCGTTACGCTCCTGATTCAACGCGTCAACGACCTCCTCCAGCATCTCAACATTGAGCAGATTGCGAGGCGGGCGGTTAAGCAGCAGGTCGGCCCGGCCATCGCGGCGTTGAAATTTAACGTAGTTGTAATTCGGCATTCAATCTCTCCCTTCAGACCTGCGCTGTTACCACGACACTTCGGGATGACAGCGCTATCATATTATTTTGGAGAGTATTAACGAAATACTGATCGTAGTCGTGGTTGTCCCTAACCACGACTGTCGGACCTGAGGACAGCCCCGACTACAACAGGAAAATCATTACTTGGTTAACACTCTCTTATCTTGAAGGCTGACCGCTGACCGCCTATTCTCCGGTGAACTTCGCCTCTCGCTTCTCGAGAAAGGCACTCAGACCTTCCCTTGCGTCCTCAGTTGCATACAGAACACCGAACAGGTCGGACTCCAGGTGCAGTCCGGCATCTATGTCGGCGTCGATCCCACGGTTGACGGCCTCAATCACGTAGGCCAGCGCCACGGGGCCCTTGGCAAGGAAGCCGTTCAGCATCCGCTTGACCTCCACGAGGAACAGTTCGCGGTCGAACAGCTTGCGACCTTTCTCGTCGGTGAGCTCCTTGCCCGATTCGTCTTTCTTGTATGCCTCGACCACACAGTTGGCGAGCCCGATGCGAAACGCCTCGGCCGCTCCGATCATCCCACCGCCGAGGAGCAGCTCGAGCGCCCGCCCCTTGCCGACCAGCCGCGGCAGGCGCTGTGTGCCGCCATAACCGGGGATAATACCCAGCCCCACCTCCGGCTGCCCGAACCGGGCATGCACAGCCGCCACCCGCAGATGGCAGGCCATCGCCAGCTCACAGCCCCCGCCGAGGGCGAAGCCATTCACCGCTGCGATTACCGGCTTGGGCAGTCTTTCGATCTTGTTGAACGTCTCCTGGCCTGAACGGGAGAAATCGCGGCCGGTTACCGGATTCTTGGTGGACAGCTCCCCTATGTCCGCACCGGCGACGAACGCCTTATCTCCAGAACCGGTCACTATCACCCCTCGCACTGCTTTGTCGGAGGCTATCATATCGAACGCCTGTCCCAGTTCGGCAACTGTATCGCTGTTCAGTGCGTTCATCACCTTGGGCCGGTTGACTGTCACAGTGGCGATGGCGTCCTCGACGCTGTAGATAATGTTGTTAAAATCCATTGTATCTCCTCAATATGAAGCTATAAATCGTAGCCCGGTTTCATCGAAACCGGGAGTAATCCGGATAGACCCCGTATTCGATCCTCCCCACGTTTCGGGATCGGGACGGGCTACCCTTCAACTGCGGCTGTTCCCTCCCGCTCACTTTCGGCCCGCTCGTGGTATTCGATGTCGTCCAGGTCGAAAGGCGGGGAGTAGATAGTGAACAGCTGAAGCGGTCGATCGCTCATAGAGACCGCGGTGTAGATGGCGCCACGCGGGATGTATAGCGCATCGCCGGTCGAGACCGTGAAACCCATCTCGCCGACATTGAAGCGCGCTATGCCGCTGTGAAGATAGACCAGCATATCAGATCTCGCGTGGCTGCGCGCCGACAACCGGTTATGTGCCAGCCATAGACCGAAGCTGAAATCGGGCGACCGGCTGAATTCGAGGAAGCCGTCGTCCATATCCTCAGACAGCGGACGCTTGAGGGTCCAGTCACCCACGTCCCAGTGCTTCGGTGGACCGGGGCTGATTCTGACCGATTGTATTGCCTCCTCCTTGCCAGCGCAACCGATAACCAGGGCGGCTGTCAGGGCAGTCAATATATAACCTCTACTTGGTCGCATAAATCCCTGTTTTTACTGGACATTTGCACTGGATTACATCCTGTTGCACGGTCGATCCGGATCTCTGATTTCGTGTTCAGGATTTTGAATTTTAATTAACATCACTGTCACTCCGATCCGGGGAATGCCGGACGACTAATGTCGGATGATGGAACAGTCCGTTAACTATGGTGTCAAATATAATAAGTTCTTTGAATTATTCAAATCCGACAGTGTATGCTCGACGAATGAATACTGCAAAATGATGTGCCCGCGCGCTGTAACCCAGCACCCGTATATACCCGGCCAGCACCACCGAGGCAACCGCCGCACGGAGATAGGCCAACCCGGTCTCCATCATCTCGTCGTGATAAGGTCCTGTTCTTATTAATCAGGGCACTTTATTGTAGACACTTGTCATACCGGCGAAGCAATATGTCCGAGAATGCAAGATTTGGCAAGGCGGACGCCCCCGTCCGCCATTCAAGTTATTGTTTGGACGGGCGCACGAGA
>MWJR01000073.1 GCA_002127415.1 Calditrichaeota bacterium AABM5.125.24 | reverse complement strand
GTCCTGGCCGGTCGGGGGGTGGTCGGTTCGGACGGCAGGTGTGGATTGACCCTGTGGGGGGATGATCCATTGACTGAGGCGGTGGAGGGCTTCCAGCCGGGTGAGGTGCCGGTGGTTGTGGAGATCAGAACCCCCCCTTACTCCCCCCCTGCAATAGCAGGGAGGGGAAAGATTCTTCCCCTCAGATGGCTGAAGGGTGACGACAGATGGAAGGCTGACGGCTGGGGTGTGGCGCGGCTGGAGGAGGCGTCGGTGCCGGTTGAGTTCGGCCTCTATTCGGTCTATCCCAACCCGTTCAACGGACAGCTCAGGCTGCAGTTCGGGCTTGAGTCGGCCGGTGAGGCGACGATAAAAACCTACGACCTGTCGGGGCGTGAGGTTGCCTCGATCGCTTCCGACCGCTTCAGCGCCGGGATGCACTGCACCTGGTGGGATGCGGACGGTCTGCCGAGCGGGGTCTATCTGATCCGCCTGACCTCCAGTGAGCAGTTCCGATCCGTCAAGGTTGTGTTAATAAGATAGAGATACAGGTAGCTGTTTGATATAGTGTGGCCCGGCCAGCCTTGTCCCCGCGAAGGCGGGGATTGCTGGCCGGGTTTCATATATATCAGGTCGATCAAACTGATATTTCACACCCGTAGGGGCGAACATCTTGTTCGCCCAATATGAGGAAGATTCCCCCTGAGCGCCGACTCCAGCCTGATGAGATGTTCTTTCAGCGAGAACCGCTCCCGCACCGTGCGCAAGGCTGCATCCGCCAGTCGCTGACGCAGATCTTTATCCCGGTAGAGCCGCTCTATCGCGCCGGCCAGGGCTTCCGGGTCATCCGGGGGCAAGAGCAGCCCGTTGAGGTCATCCTCGATTACCTCCGGCACCCCGCCAGCAGCCGTGGCGACCACCGGAACCCCCAGAGCCTGCGCTTCGAGGATCACCAGGCCGAAGGTCTCCCTTCGCGAGGCCAGCACAGATACATCGAAGGCCGGCACCACCCGTCCGGGAGGGCTCTGGTAGCCGGTGAAGACCACCTCAGGCCGCGGCTTCAGTCCGGATGCAAACCGCTTCAGACGTTCGAGCTCACCCCGCTGACCGATCGTCTCATCCCCGACGAGCATCACCACCGTCTTTGAGATCCTCCCAGTCAGCAACGCTCCCGCCCGCAGGAGCAGCTCCTGTCCCTTCAAGGATTCGATCCGCCCGACCATTCCCACCACAAAGGCATCCTGCGCCACTCCCCATCGCCCGCGAACAGCCCCCTTCGGTTCGGCCTGCGCCCTGAGTTCATCAACATCCACGCCGTAGTAATTACAACGCACCTTATTCGGATCGACCGCCACATTATCCACCACCAGCCGGCGCATCCGTTCGGTGATGGTCAGAACCGCCGTCAACCGCCCGTAAACCCAGCGGTGGTATAAATCCCGCTTGGTGCGGTTCGACTCCATCTGCAGCGTGAGCACTCGATGTTTGACCCCGGCCAGGTCCGCCGCCGGTAGTGCGATGCTGAGGTCCTGAGTGCGGTGAAGGTGGAGGGCATCGACCGAATGGCGCCGCAAGAGGCGTGATAGCTGATATGTTGCCAGCGGCGATAAGTAATCGTGGGTATTAAGGGTGAAAGGACTGAGACCGGTGGGCCCAATACGATCCGCGATGTGGCTCCCCGGCCGGACGACAGGTATGACCCGATGGCCCCGGTTGTGAAGCCTGATGGCGCTGTCGGCGCAGTAATGTTCGAGCCCACCCCATGAGCGTGAGAAGCAGACCTCCGCGACAGTCAATCGATCGGACTGCGAGGGCGTCGAAGTGGGTTCAACCTGCCCGTTTATGGCGCAGCCTCCAGCCCACCTTCACCATCCGCCGCCAGGGCAGCCGGGGCAGCCACCCGGCCAGGATAACCAGCACACAGATGGGGCGGGTTGATACGGCGCAGGAGAGATCAAACCTCGGCAGGTCACGGTCGAAGGCGGCATCCAGCGAAAATACGCGTCCCGGGGGGGAATTGAGCATCAGCAGCGGCTGCATTGCGCCGAACAGAACCCCGGTCAACATCGGGTCGGGGGTGGCGATATCGAGCCGCGCCTTAAGATAGACGACCTTCATATCCAACACCAGCTTCCTGAGCAGCGTCAACAGACGCCTCACCAGGATAAGCACCAGCTCACGCTCGCGCCAGACCAGCCGCCTGGCCATACTCCAATCCCGTTTCACCGGTGCTTCAGCCCGCCTATCCCGCGCCGGGGGTCGGCTCGGCCTGACCTTCTCAGGCTCGACCCGCCGGGGGGAGACCTTGATCCTGCGCCTTATCCGGAAAAACAGCACTCGTCCAGATAAGATTCTCCGGCGGAGATCAAACCTGGTTTTGAACCAGAGACTGGAGACCTCCAGATTCGAGCGGTCGTGCCCAACATCAGCCAGGAACCTTATGTGCGGCAGTAGCAGTCCGGCCAGTGCCGCCCCCACCCCCAGGATGACCGCCGCTAAGAGCCAGCTCATCCCTTCAATGCGCGGATCACCTCCCGCATAAATGCCGGGAGGTCTTCCGGACGGCGTGAGGTGATCAGATTGCCGTCCACGACCACCTCCGCACCTTCCTCTATCAATCGAAGGCGTGGATAGTGCAGCTCAAGGTCCTGGTAGTCGGCTTCTGCCAGGATGGCGATCCGTTTACCTGTTAACGTCATAAGACCCTACCCGGATTAAACCCTCCAACTCCGGCGACAGGGGCAAGTCCACCCCCGTCCTATTTGATAAGGAGAAGTCTCAGGATGATTGGAACCAGCAGGATAGCCGCCGTCGCCTGCACTCCACGGTCCTTCTCACGCAGCAGCGTCGCCAGCAGCAGCCCTCCCATAACCGCTGCAATCAGCCAGTAGATCCAGAAGAGCAACTGATAATAGAATGTCGGCACCTGCAACTCCCCGTTAGCAACAGTGTTGTATCTGAAAACTATACTTAAGATAAACATCGACAGCACACACCGCAAACGGAATCTGATGAACACATTGGGGGATTAACAATGAACATCAGTATAAAGAGACTGTTGAAAAAGCACCTCGTGTGAAGGCGGACGCCCTCGTCCGCCTTCACACTGATTTTAATTGCTGGCGCACGAGGGCGTGCGCCTTGCCCTAAGAAGTGCTTCCAAGTCTTTTTCAACGGTCTCATAAAACCATTGAACATCATTCATCATTCGTCGTTCATCATTTATGGTAAGACTTGCCGCTAAAGGTTTAAAATCACTATATTGATAGACTTTAATTCTCAATTGAGAGGGGGAGTATTGGCAATTCACGCAATCTGGAGCTTAATCCTGAATCGATACCTCAGCAGGGCGATTTCCTTCAGGACGGTCATCTGTGTGACATTCTCGGTGACTTTGCTAATTGGCTGCGGCCCACGCTGGCAACTCTCGCCGCTGGAACCTGCCCCTCCACCGGTTACCGCTGACAGCGGTATGGTGGTGGCCGCACATCCGTTGGCTGCCGAAGCTGGGGTTGCCGTCCTCCGCGACGGCGGCAACGCCATCGACGCAACCCTGGCAGCGTTGTTTATGCTTAACGTTGTGGAACCTCACGCCTCCGGCCTCGGCGGCGGTGGCTTCGCGCTGGTATTGAAGGCCGACGGCGAGGCTAAGGTCATAGTATACCGCGAGCGGGCCCCGAGAGATGTTGACACCTCATTCTATTACGACCTGAACGACTCCCTCCATCTCCGGATGAAGACCGGGGGGGCCTCCGTATGCGTTCCGGGGGCTGCCGCAGGATGGGCGCTGCTCTACGACAACTGGGCGACACTCCCCCTCAAGCGGCTGGCACGCGACGCCGTCCGGGCCGCTGAAGAGGGGTTCCCGGTCGATCCTACCCTGGCCAGCCAGATAGCGAACAACTTCGAAAAAATCTCGGCCGACAGCCAGCTCGCACAGACCTTCCTGAAGGATGGGCTGCTCCCTTACGAGG
>MWJR01000102.1 GCA_002127415.1 Calditrichaeota bacterium AABM5.125.24 | reverse complement strand
TTGTCCCTAACCACGACTGTCGGGCTTGGGGACAGCCCCGACTACAACAAGAAAATCATTACTTGGTTAACACTCTCATATCTTTGTGTCAACGTTCAGGTCCAGCCGGATTCCTGCCGATATATGCTGAATAGACGAAAGTGATGGAGGAGATATACGCCAGGCTGAACGGCTCCCGACCGATGATGAAGCTGAAGGAGCTCTCAGGGCCGGTCGGGAGCAGTGTTACTATCAGTGGATTGGCGGGGGCGACCGGTGCCTTTATCGCTGCCTCCCTCCTCGACGAGACCGACCGGCCGGTTCTGGTGGTTATGCCGGGGCCGAGCCAGGCTGAAGCCATGCTTGACGACCTGACCGGTATCCTCGGCCCGGGGCGGGTCGGATTCCTCCCACCACTCCACATCCATTCATTTGACACCACCCCCCTGGCCACCGGCCCTCGCAACGAGCGGGTTGAAGCCCTGCTGCGGCTGGGTTCAGGCAGACCCACAGCGCTGGTAACCCAGCCCGAAGCCCTCATCCTGCCAGGACCCGACCCGATCTGGATTGAACGCCATACCCGACGCCTGACCACCGGCGACCCGATCGCGCGAACTCAACTGCTGTCAGAACTCGCTGATGCCGACTACCGGCGTGAAAGTCTGGTTGATTCCCAGGGGCAGTTCGCCGTCAGAGGCGGACTGGTGGACATATTCCCCTACGGCCACGAGAACCCCATTCGCATCGAGTTCGACGGCGACGACATCGTCAGCCTGAGACGGTTCGATCCGGGCACTCAGCGCAGCGTAGAGATGCTGCCTGAAATCACCTTCCTGCTCGGTGACGAATCCAAAAGCAGCAGCGGCAGCCTGCTGAACCTCCTGCCGGAAGGAACCCTGTTCTGGCACGGACAGGATGAGATCCAACAGCGTGTGGAACGATTCTACCAGCGGGCTGACGAGGCGCATCGGCACCGCCACGCCCGGGAAGCGGTTCCGCCGTCCTCGAGGTCCAGCAAGCTCGACGAAATCGCCGCCGGCGCTGAGCGGCTGCGGCAGGTAATATGGAAAGGGCCGCTCAATGAGCGCGATAAACAGGTCGATTTCGGCGCCCGGCACCCGGACCCGTTCGCTGCCGGATTTGAGAACCTGGCCGGATACCTCAAGCGGTATCTGACCCGCCGCCTCGAGGTGTGGGTGGCATCAGACACTGAAGGTGAGCGGGAGAGGCTTGAAGAGCTGTTGTCCGACGCAGCCCTGGAGGGGGTCAACACCCTCTCCCTCTCCGTTTCGGGCGGGTTTATCTCCCCCACCCTCGGCGTCGCCCTTCTTGCCTCACACGAGCTGTTTGCCCGGCGCAGGCTCAGAGCCCGTCACACCCGTTTCCGCCGCAGACAGGTCCAGTTTGACCGCTCAGCCCTGCGCCGGGGGGACCTGGTGGTGCACTCCGAATACGGCATCGGAATCTACGAAGGACTGCAGACCATAAAGGTTCGCGAACAACGCCGGGAATGCCTGCGCATCCGGTATCAGGACGACGATATCCTCTATGTGCGGGTGGAGAATTTCGGGGCGGTCGAGAAATACGTCGGCTCGGACACTGCCAGGCCACAGCTATCCCGTCTGGGCGGGAGGGAGTGGGAGCGCGCCAAGCGCCGCACCCGCAAGGCGCTACAGGATATAACCGCTGAACTAACACACCTCTATGCCCGGCGCAGGGTCATATCCGGCAGGGAATTCCCGCCCGATACCCACTGGCAGCGGGAGATGGAGGCCTCCTTCGAGTTCGACGACACACCAGACCAGGTCACCACCACCTCCGATGTCAAACGCGACCTCGAAGACCCTCATCCGATGGACCGGCTGCTGTGTGGGGATGTCGGCTTCGGCAAGACCGAGATTGCCGTCCGCGCTGCTTTCAAGGTGGTTCAGGAATCCTGCCAGGTCGGGGTCCTGGTGCCAACCACCATCCTAGCACAGCAGCACTTGGATACCTTCCGCGACCGACTGGCCTCCTACCCGGTGAAGATTGAGGTCCTCTCACGCTTCCGCACCCCTGCTGAACAGAAACGGATCGTCAAGGGGCTTAAGGACGGTTCGGTGGATATAGTAATCGGAACCCACCGGCTGCTGTCACGTGACGTGGAGTTCAAACGGCTGGGGCTGGTGGTTATCGACGAGGAGCATCGCTTCGGGGTGCGCCACAAAGAGCGGTTGAAGCAGCTCAAGACCAACGTTGACGTGCTGACCCTCACCGCAACCCCGATCCCCCGGACGTTACACCTGGCGCTGATGGGGGCCCGGGATACCTCCCAGATTAACACCCCACCCATCGACCGGCTGCCGGTCCAGACCGAGGTCCACCACTGGTCTGAAGGGCTGATACGGGACGCCATCTATAGGGAGATAGACCGGCAGGGTCAGGTCTTCTTCGTCCATAACCGCGTTCAATCGATACATTCGGTAAAGGGGATGCTCGAACGACTGGCACCCGGTCTCAGATACGCCGTCGCCCACGGTCAGATGCCCGAACGCCAGCTTGAGAGGGTGATGGTGGACTTCCTGCAGAGGCACTACGATGTCCTGGTGACCACTATGATCATCGAGTCGGGGCTCGACATCCCGAATGTGAACACCCTGCTGGTGAACCGCGCCGACAGGTTCGGCCTGGCGCAGCTCTACCAGCTCCGGGGACGGATCGGTCGCAGCAACCGTCAGGCCTATGCCCATTTCCTCATTCCACCCAGGATGAGTATGACACCAGAGGCCCGACGCAGGCTGGCCACTCTCGCCGAGATGACCGAGCTCGGCAGCGGACTTAAGGTCGCTATGCGCGACCTCGAGATACGCGGGGCCGGAAACCTGTTAGGTCCGGAACAATCCGGATACATCAATGCAGTCGGCTTCGAGCTCTACACCAGGCTGCTTGAGGAGGCGGTCTGCCGGCTGAAAGGCGAGGAGATCAAGGCCGCCCCGACCGAAGAGGAAGAGGTCAGGGTAGAGTTCGACGGGCCGGCCCTGCTGCCATCGGGTTACATCGATGACGGGGACCTGCGCTACGAATTCTACCTCCGACTCGCCAGGGCCGGTTCCACCGGCGAGATCGACCGATTGACCGAGGAGCTGACCGACCGGTTCGGCACGCCGCCTGATCCGGCGCGGAACCTGATCGAATTAGCCAAGTTAAAGCTATTAAGTCGTGAGGCCGGCTTCCAGAGGGTTGCCGTGCTTAAAAGACGCCTCACCGCCGACTTGACTCTGCCTCCTGAACCCGACCTGAGCCAGCGTATTATCGGCCGTCTGGTGGCTGCAGCCGACCCGGAGCAGGTCGAGTTCCGTATGGGGGATACCGTCGAGCTGATTTACCACCTGAACCGGGGCGAGCCACTCGAGCGAGCCCGAAAATTCTTGCAGAGAATTACAAGGAACGGTATATTGGTAAAAAGGTAACGGCGAATAATCATTCATCGTTCATCATTCATCGGGAAGAATTATGTCCGATCGCTTCATCCGTCTCTTAATCTATGGCGGGACCGTCATCGCCGCAGCGGTGGTCGTCGGCTGCGCCACCCGCCAGGTCTCAGATGACGACATTGTCGCTACCTGGGACGACACAGCTATGACCGTCGACCAGTTCAAGCGTAAGATGTATGTCCGCTATTCGAACGAATCTAACGCAATGAAGAAGGAATACCAGAACCGCATCGACATAGCTGAAGAGTATATTATCCGCGACTGTAAGCTCAAGGAGGGGCACAGACTCGGGTTCGACCAGCGTGAGGATATCCGTAAAGGTTACGACGACGCCGTCGAGCGTACGGCAACCGAGCTCCTCTATAACGCCAAGGTTCGCGACAGCTTCATCACCGAAGATATGCTGCGCGAGTTCTGGGAACACTACCAGGATGAGATTCGGTGCCGGCATATCCTGATAAAAATGGAACCAGAGGTGACCGGCAGGGACACCCTCTCTTACTGGAAGAGAGTGGACGAGGTCTACCAGATGGCCAGGAGCGGCGAGAGATTCGAACGGCTGGTTGACAGATACAGCGAGGACGACACCATCGACAGGCGCTACCATGGTGACCTCGGCTTTTTCAAGTGGGGCAAGATGGTCGATGAATTCCAGGAGGCCGCCTGGAAGCTGAAGCCCGGTGAGATATCCCCCCCGGTCCGCTCCCGCTACGGCTATCATATCATCCAGGTGGTCGAGCGGAGGCCGCTCGGCTTTCAGGTGCATACATCCCACATCATGGTAAAGATCTCCAGCCGGGCTGATCCGGCGGAGACCACCATGGCCTGGGACCGGGCGATGGAAATCCTCGAAGAGGCCAAAAAGCCCGGCGCCGATTTCGCCCAGCTCGCAAGACGATACAGCGAAGACAGGAAGACCTGGATCAATGGTGAAGTCGGCTGGATACCTCGCGGTTCGATGCCGTCGGATTACTGGGACAAGGCCTTCACGATGGAGATCGGCCAGATCGACGGCCCGGTCCGCACATACAAAGGATACCATATCATCAAGCTCAACAACAACCGCGTCCAGACACAATCACTCGATGACCCCGACATGCGGAGCAGGGCCTTCGCGGCGATATCCCGCGTCTACAGCGACACCCTCAACACCCTGGCTGAGGCATATCTCGAAGCCGCCAAAGCCGAGTTCCAGTCGGAATACGATCAGCAGGTAGTTAAACTGCTGCTCCGTAAGCTCGGCGATAAGAGCGTCCCCAGCAATATGAACCGCTTCAGCGCCCTTACCCCTGAAGAGCGGGAGATGCTGGTGGTAAAGGATAACCTGGGCGGACTCAAGATTCAGGATCTGGTCGATATGCATGGAGACCACCGCTTCCCGCCCAACTACCGTGATGATGTGGAGTTCATCGAGGAGCTGGTCGAACCTCTCATTATACCACGATACTTGGCAGAGATCGCCCGGAGAGAAGGCTACTTGGATCATCCCGAGGCCATTGCCGCCGGGGTTAAGTCCCTTGACAATATGATGCTGCCCGAGGTCGAGCGGGAGATGATATATAATAAAGCCACCCCGACCGAGGAGGATATCAAACGATACTACGACCAGAACATCGAGAAATACACCGAGGCCGCCACCGCCACCGTCTGGGAAATTATGGTCGATGACCAGCAACTTGCAGAAGATCTTATGTCCCGGGTTGAGAAGGGTGAAGATATCTCAAGGCTCGCCAGACGCTACACAATGCGCACCAAGACCAAACGCAAAGGTGGGAAACTCGGCCCCTTCTCCAGAGATAAATATGGGGCTGTATCCCGCAAGGCCTTTGAACTCGAACCCGACGGGATAGCAGGCCCCATTAATGTGGGGGAGACGTATTCGATCATCAAACTGATAGAAAAGACACCCGAGAAGGTTAAGACCATTGACGAGGCTCGCCGAAATATCGAGGGGGATGTTCGCTTCCAGCGTCAGAAGGAGCTGAAGGCCGCCTGGGAGGCTGAACTCAGACGCGCTTACAACATTACGGTAAATGAAAGTCTCCTGAAACGGATCTGGCCCGCCATAAAGCCCCTGCCGGAAGCGATGGTGGCCGAGAGAAAGATTTGGGAAAAGGAACGTGAAGAGCTCGCCGAAAAGGCAAAGAGAAAAGCCGTCGAAGACCAGATCAAGCTCAAGATCAAACCGGGTTCAGAACAGGAATTCACCACCAAGGACGGCAAACAGGTAAAGGTCAAGATCGGTGAACCTCGATATGTAGATAAGGATGGCAAAGAGGTAGATCCCTCAGAGTCAAAGATTAGAATAACACCCGGAGGCGAGCTGAAGGTTAAAGAGACCCCCGGGGATAAAGGGGATAAGGATAAACCGGTCATAAGGCTAAAACCGAAAAAGAATGGCGACTAAGCCAGAATGTTTTAATGGTAGGGAATTTTAATGGTCGGGGCGCGATTTATCGCGCCCGTAAGGCAAAAGGCAATAACCACCATATCCGGTCGTTCTTTCTCCTTTTACCTTTCTGCCTCTTCCTTTCCGGTTGCATACAGGAGGAGCCGGGGCGGCCGGAGATTGTAGCCAAGGTCGGCGACAGGGTGCTTACCTCGGGTGAGGTGGCCGCCTGGGAGGTGTCGCTGCCTCAACATGAGGTTCCACAGGAGGTTCGCTCGTCCTTTATCCGCCGTTGGGTCGAGGAGGAGCTACTATATCAGGAGGCGCTCGAACGGGGCCTCGACAAAGACCCCTGGGTTCAGCAGCGTCTCGACGAACTCAGCCGCACGCTTCTGATTGCCCGTCTCATCGAAGTCGAATGCCGCGAACTGCCAAAACCCTCGCCCAGTGCAGTGAAGAACTATTTTCAGAACCGATCGGCCGATTTCGTATGGCCGCAGCTGCACCTGGTGGTCGAATACTGGTGTTCAGAAGACCGGTCGGGAATGTTCAGGTTGCGTTCCAACCTGCTCCGCGGACAGCAGACCGGGCTCTGGCAAGGCCGTGTCAGCAACCTCGAAACCGGTCGCATCGCCCTCGACGGCCCCGACAGCGCCGATCCGCAGGTCTGGCGAACCGTCGTTTCACTGAAGTCCGGCCAGGTGTCCCAGGTCTCCAGGATCAACGACGCCTACTGGGTCTTCAAACTGGTTGACCGACGCGAAGCCGGTGAACTCCAGGGGTTTGACGATGTCCGGGATGTAATAGTGGCACGGCTGACCGAAGAGACACGAAGACACTACCGGGAAGATGTGATCCGCTCATTGATCGATAAATACCGCCGAACCGGACGACTGCAGTGGTCGGTGCAGACCGTAACCATAAACGTTACCGACTCAACCAAGGATATAACCGAATAGTATTAATGATGAATGATGAATGAGAAAGGAAGAGGTGTCCCTGAAAAGCCTCATCTACGTCATCTACGACACCCTCTGCACCTCAGGAACACTCTTAATATGCGTTTACCGTTTTCATTGTTAATCTGCGCACTGCTGTCATCCCCGGTCTGCGGGGAGGAGGTGGTTGACAGTATCTGCGCCGTGGTGGATGAGGATATAATCCTCGAGTCGGAGATCAACTACGGTATCAGCACACTGCTGCTCGAACGGAAGATCGCATACCCTACCTCCGAGCTGCTTTCCGAGCTCAGGCAGCAGGTGCTCGAGGCCTTCATAATCCAGAAGATACTACTGGCCCGGGCCGTAGAGGAAACCCTCCTGGTCGAAGACAGGGTGGTTGACCGGGAGCTGGAGCGCAGGCTCGAAGCCCTGATCCAACAGGTCGGCTCCGAGCAGAAACTGACAGAGTATTACGGACGTCCCCTCAGGCAGATTAAGAGAGAGATGCGCCAGGCGGTTCGTGACGGGCTGCTGATTGACAGGTTGAAGATGCAGCGGCTGAACGCTGTTCACGTCCGTCGGGGTGAGGTCATAGAGTTTTACCGCGAATTCCAGGAGGCACTGCCCAAGCTGCCTGAAAGGGTTGATCTGTCGCATATCCTGCTCAGGATTGAGCCCTCCGATGATGCCTGCCGGCAGGCCCGCGAACGGACCGACCAAATCCACCGGTTATTGATGGCCGGAGCCGACTTCGACTCGCTGGCCAGGACCCACTCCGAAGACCCCACAGCTGAGAACGGCGGCCGCATCGGCTTCACCAACCGCAACGACCTGGTGCCCGAATATGAGGAGGTCGCATACCGCCTTTCATCCGGCGAGATATCCGAGGTTATCCAGACCCGCTACGGATTTCACATCATCCGGCTGATCGAACGACAGGGGGAGCGGATCTCCACCCAGCATATCCTGATCAAACTCACGCCCACCGACGAAGACCGGAACCGGGTCTATCGAATGGCATCCGAACTGCGCGAGAAGATAATCTCAAGTGGGTCGGACACTCTTGTCCGACCTGCCCGGACAGGAGTGTCCGGGCTACCAAGTTTCGCCGACTACGCCCGGGAGTACTCAGACGATTCCG
This sequence comes from Calditrichaeota bacterium AABM5.125.24, assembly GCA_002127415.1. Classification (GTDB taxonomy): domain Bacteria; phylum Electryoneota; class AABM5-125-24; order Hatepunaeales; family Hatepunaeaceae; genus AABM5-125-24. The sequence continues at coordinate 9,158 of MWJR01000102.1, read as the reverse complement.
AAACTGCCACGGACGGCGGCAGGCTCGACCAGCTCTCCCTCAGCCAGCTCCCTGCCGAGGCCAGGAATATCATAAATTCACTAAGAATAGGCGAGATATCCCAGCCCTTCGAGACCGCCTTCGGCTTACACATCTTCAAGCTCCTGGATCGGCTGCCCGAAAGAGCCCTGAGTCCTTCGGAAGACTGGCAGACCATAGAGGGATATGCCCTGAACTACAAACGCGAACAGCTCTTTATGCAGTGGGTCGAATCGCTGAAGGCCGACCACTACATCTGGCCCTGACTTTATGGTGTGCCCGGTCCCGACTTCCAGTTCTCAAACGCCCCGGTCTCCTTCTCGAGCTCCTCAAACACCTGTGTGGAGCGGAAGCGGGTGAACATCTGCTCCTGCTGCTTGAGTTTGTTCAGGAGGGCCTGGCTGGAGGCGCCGATTGGCATCTTAAGCAGGATATAGGCCCGAAAGAGCCCCGCCTCATTCTTCATCTCGGCTTCATCAATGGCCGCACCGCTCAGGACAGTAGAGACCACCGCCTTGGTGGCCTGAGTGAACATATCGAGATATTGGGCATCCTCTCCCGTGCCGACCTCCTCCTGAAAGCGCTTCGAAAGACCACTGAACCTGGTCTCAATGACCTTGCCCAGCTCCATCCGGGCGGCATCGCCTGCCTTGTCGCGCGCCACCTGCATATCACGGGAGGTGGCGGTGCCGGTTGTGAAGATGAAGTTTGGGTCTGACGGCGGGTTCAGATACCACTTCGGAACGGAGGACAGCGTCTCCTCAGTGGCTTTGGGGGTGATGCCGGTGGTCTCCTTCTGGCCGGCGCATCCCGCCAGAATCAGCAGCGACAGGACAACCAGAATAGCTGCATTACGGTTCATTGCGGTCTCCCTTGGTTTGTTGTAGTTATCGGTTATCATTATCAAGTAGGGGCGCACGGCCGTGCGCCCTTACAGCCGGTAAAGTAGGATGGGTGAAGTGAAACGAAACCCATCATTATGTCCGGTGGGTTTCGCCTGCGCTGCACCCACTATTTATGTCCGGTGGGTTTCGCCTGCGCTGCACCCACTATTTATGTCCGGTGGGTTTCGCCTGCGCTACACCCACCCTACTTACTTGTGTGTCGTAGATGTCGTAGATGTAGCCTTTCAGGGACACCCCCCCCTTTATTCATTATTCATTATTCATCATTCATCTGTTCCAGCTTATCCCCGGCTTCAGCCAGCATCTTCGACATCTTATTCCTGGAGATAGTGAACTTCTTATAGGACTTCAGAGCGGCTGCCTTCTCCGAGCTCTTGTCCAGACCGGTAGCGGTCAGGGCAATGCTTCCGACCTTCTCGCCGCTGCTCTTCTCTTTCACAAACAGCGTCAGCTCGGTCCTGACCATGTATTGCGGCCCACCAATCCCCTCTACCTGTTGAGACTCCAACTGTTGCAGACGTCCGGTGAGCAGCAACGGCGCTTCAGCAGAGACCGAATGACCGGCAGACTCCACCGACCTGATTACGGTCCGCTCCATCACCCCGACTCGACCACCGGCCCCGTCAAACACCTCCACCGAAAACGACATCGGCTCGACAGACAGCACATCATACTTGAAAGTGACCTGCATACGCTTGAGGTCCCGCTTCAACACGGCCGGTAGCTGCGCCAGGTCGAGCGAAACGGTGGCTTTCCCCTTATCCTTACCTATGGCACAGGTCCGGAAGGACGCCTTTCCTTTGACGCACGTGTATTGTCTATCAAGAACGTCGTTATCCTCATCCCGGAGAGACAACCTCACATCCGCCATAGGAACCACTTTACCCGACGACACCTCGTATTCTGCCATCACCACAAACGGCTCCGGCAATGGGACGCCGATCTTGCCGGACTGACCGTCGCCGGAGACCCTCTGAAGGGAGACCCGGCTCAGAACAGTTCGCGCCCTCGACAGGATGGCCGGACCGGATATGACGTCGCTTGTGGGATAAGCCTCACCGGTGAGAGAGGCGGACAGGACTGCGCGTGCGAAAAACTGCGCCGCCGCATCCTCTGTATCCATCAGAATCTCCAGGGCTCTGAACACATCCCCACCGCTTAGCAGTGTTTCGCTGTCGTCATACTGCTTCTGGATCTGAGACCGTATCTGCCCGAGCTCGCTGCGGATACCTTCGGTATATTTATCCCGGTCGAGGGCCAGGAACAGGTAGTATGTATCCCCTTCCAGCGCCTTCTCGGCCACCTGCACCCCCTTGAGGCTGGCTTCGGCCACCGATCTTCCGATGGATTCAAACGTTGAGCCGATCTGCTCGCGGTCATCCTCGACATAGCTGGTGATGACACTTGTCACTTCCGACTGGATTCGCACCTCGATCTGCCGGGCGATCTGTGCCTGAGCCTTCACCATTGCGGCTTCGAAGGTTTCGCCTGAGCCGGCGCCGGTAATGTAGAACTCCTGGACCCAGCGCGGATGCCTGCCGGTGGTGAACCACTCCGGCGGCGTGGTGGAAGATGCCTTAGCCATCCCTGGCCTGCCAATTGCCAGGGCAGGCATCAGGATGGCCAGAATTACAGCGGCGGTGATTTGCATAATCCCCTTCCGAAGACGGCTTTAGACCCTGGCTTCTGTCATCCCGACGCTTCGGGATGACAGAAGCCCGAGCTCAATTGAACGCCTTAAGATAGGTGAAAAAAAATTAAAATCAAATCTGTTCCTTACAGTCGTCCGGTCTACCTGGCCAGATAAAGGATAACCCCCACACACACCGCCCACAAAAGCACCACGACCTTTATCACCGGGTCGCTGAGCAGCAGTTTGGTGGGATCCTCACCGGCCCGGCCGACCAGAGCCAGCTGCTGGTAGCGGAATATCCCGTATAGAACGAACGGCAGGGTATATATGAGCGCCCCGGTGTGATGCTTCTGGGTGGTATGAGGGTCAACGGTGTAGAGCGCGTAACAGATCACCGTCATACCGGTCAGGACGTTTATCCAGCCATCCAGTATCGACCTGTCTGGATAGTGAGCCAGCACCGCCCGGCCTGCACCGGAACCTTCGGCCCCCAGAACAACAATCTCCTGACGACGCTTGATCATCCCCAGGAAGAGCGCAATGGTGAAGGTGCAGAGCAGCAGCCAGTGCGAAACCGGTTCGTGGATTATAAGCGCACCCGCCAGCACACGAAGAACAAACCCAATAGCCACGATTATCACATCCAGGACGAGTAGCTGCCTCAGATAGAGTGTATAGGCAACCATCAAGACCACATAAACCGCCGCGATCAGCACCGCTGCAATGTCAGTCCATAACAGCAATCCGACGCCGATTACCAGTGAGACGATTGAGAGCAATGCAGCCTTCCACACCGCCAATTCACCCGAGGCCACTGGACGGTATCGCTTATCCGGGTGCAGCCTGTCCTCACCCCGGTTGCAGATATCGTTAAAGGCATAGACGGCCGAGGAGACCAGCGAAAAACCAAACAGCCCCGCCAGCAGCACCGGCCAGGTCGATGGGTCCAGCAGCTTCAGGGTGAACAGCGCCGGCGCCAGGATAAAGCTGCTCTTGACCCACTGTCGAGGACGAAGTGTCCCCCCAAGGAGGCGCCACGGATTTCGGGCTGTGGACTGCGGGCCTCGGGCCTCGGGCCTCAGGCCTCCGACTTCGGGTTTATTCACTCGGTGATCGCTTAATAGTGAGCCTCATTTGGAGGAGATATCGAGCTCGTGAACCTTCCCGAAATCCTCCAGCGGTCGGTCCATCTTATCCCTATCCCCCACCACCACCACGATCAGGCTGTCGGGATGCAGCAGCTCCCCGGCAGCTCGGCGGACATCCTCGAGGGTCAGTTGTTGATATGCCTCCAGGTCTCGCTGCGGGGTATCGAGCGGCAGACCGCGCCACTTGAGATAGACCAGACGGCTCAGTATCCTGTCGCTGCTCTCATATTCCCAGACGTAGCTGTTCACGTATGCCCGCCTGGCCTTCTCAAACTTCTCGATCGTCGGTCCCTCTTCTCTGTAATGGCTTATCACCTCGTCCATCAGCGCCAGCGTTCGGCCGGCCTGGTCGAGCCGGGTAGCCGCCAGAGCCCTGAACGCCCCCTCCACCGGCACCGGCATCGTAAACATCGACCAGACCGAATAGGCCAGCCCCTCATCGACCCTGATCCGTTTTGTAAGCAGCGACTGAAAGCCGCCGCCGCCGAGGATGTAGTTCATAATCTCAGCGGCATGACGGCGGGGGTCGTCGTATCTGACCGTCCGGTGACCCATCGTGACGAAAGCCTGATTGAAGTCCTTATAGGCGTAGTAAACACACGCTTCCGCAGACGGACCGACTTCGGGCAGACCGGCGAGCTCCTCACCGCTAACTGTCAGATCGCCGAACTGCTCACCGGCCAGCGCCTCGACCTCAGCCGATGTGACGGCACCAGCGAAGCCGATGACAGCCCCCGAAGGCTGAAATACCTTGCGGTGGTAATCGAGCAGGTCATCACGGGTTAAGGGGCCCACGGTCTCCGGACTGGTCTCGCGCCCCCAGGGATGATCCGGGTAGAGCAGCAGGCTCAGTTCGCGAAAAGCGATGCCGTAGGGTCTGTCGTAGCGACGGCGGATCTGCTCGAGCATCGTGCTCCGCTTGAGTTCGATCTTATCCTCCGGGTAGGCAGGATTGTCTATGAGCTCACGAGTAATGGTCAAGAGCAACACTAAGTCATCTTTATGACAGAAGCCGCTCATATAAACCCCCTCCTGCCCGGCGGAGATTTGGAGGGAAGCAGCCTTGCATTCTATAATGTCGTTCAGGCTGTCGGCAGGGAGGTTGACCCCACCTCCATTTCGAAGCGTCCAGGCGGTCATACTCGACAGACCAACCTTGTTGGCCGGGTCAGGCAACGCCTTGAATTGGAAGTAGAAATCTACCAGCGGCACCTCGTGGTCTTCCACCACCAGCCCGGCGATGCCGTTGGGCAGCTCGAACTCGCTGAAATCCGGCAGGCTCCACTGCAGCTCAGGAAGCTCAATATCCTTGTAGCTCCTGGGCCTCTTCGCCAGAGCAACGGACGGGGCTGAGACCGACCAGCACAGAGCCACAGTCAGCAGTATGTTTATACCCCTTCTCATAATCAACCTCCCACCTGTGCGGCTTCACCCGTCTGCTCGACTGCAGGCCTGACAAGGGTTGCCACCGTCCGGTTCTTTGCTGTGAAATACTTGCGCACCACCCGCTGGACATCCTCAGCGGTGACCGCCATCAGTCGGTCGAAATCCTCGGTTATGGTTCTCCAATCCCCTCGGTTGGTGAAGGCGGAAGAGAGCGAAAATGCCAACCGGTAGTTGCTGCGCAGCCTGTCCAACTTCCACATATTAAGCCGGTTCTTAACCCGCTCGAGCTCCCGCTGGGTAACCGGCTCTTCTTTAAGCTTTTCGAGCTCCATCAATATGGCTGCCTCGACCTCCTCCAGGGTATGTGTCCCCTTGGGCTTGGCGTTCATAATGAGGAGGTTCGGGTAACGGTCACCCGGTTCACTCCAACAACTCGGGGATGAACCCGTCAGTCCCTGCTCTACAAATATCGAGCGATAGAAGCGTGAGGTTCGTCCGAACGACAGGACAAAGTTAGCCATCACCAGCGCATAGGCGTCGGGGTGCGGCGCAACTGGCACATGGAAGCCTATCCTCAACTGCGGCTCCGAGTCGTGTTCGACCGTAACCCGCCGCTCGCCGTTCTGCTCAGGCTCGAACACGGTAACCTCGTGAGCCAACTCGCTCGGCGGCCAGGTCCCGAAATACCGCTCCGCCAGCCGGAGCGCCTCTTCGGTATCCACGTCGCCCACGATTGTGAGCTGGCAGTTGTTGGGGGCGTAGTAACGGCGGAAATGCTCCTCCATATCGGAGCTGGTTGTCAGCTTTATATCGGACATCCAGCCGATGATCGGGCGCCCGTAGGGGTGAGCCGTGAAGGCCGTCTTGACCAGGGTCTCATACATAACGTCGTCGGGGTCGTTCTCGCCCATTCGCAATTCCTCCATTACCACCTCCCGCTCGCTGTAAAACTCGCGGAAGACCGGGTTGCGGAAGCGGTCGGACTCCAGGAACATCCACAGCTCGAGGCAGTTCGAGGGCAGGCCGACCATGTAGGTCGTCTGGTCGGTGGAGGTGAAGGCGTTCATCCTCCGGGCGCCGTGCTCGTCGTAGATACCGCCGAGCTCGGTCTGGACGATATACTGGCGCTGTTTGACGATCAAGTCGGCCAGTTGAGCCCGCTTGTCGATAAGGTCCAGGTAGAGCTCCCAGTAGTTGTGTTCACGATCGGCCAGGAGCCAGGGGGTTCGGCACCAATCCTCCGGCAGAGCAGTGACATCGGTCGGTAGCTGGTCGATCAGGGTGCGCCAGCCGGCCGCCTCATCCGAGCCGATCACCTCCCGCACCTCCTGAGGCAGGGAGGCCTTGACAGTGGTGGCGTGCTCATCAAACAGCTCGAGCCGCCACGGCTTCAGGACAACCCGAATATTGCGGATCTCGCCCGCCGCCCGCTCGAGCTCCTCCATTATCGGCTTCTCCTTCTCGTAGTCGCGGGTGCCTGTGCTCTTCGTGCCCTTGAACAGCATATGCTCAAGGAAATGCGACAACCCGCTGTGGTTGGGAAGCTCCTGGCAGGACCCGACCCGGAAGGTTATCAGTGTGAAGAAGACCGGTGCCATATGCCGCTCAACCACCACCACCTTCAGGCCGTTGTCGAGAACGCACTCTTCGACCCGATCTTCGAGCGTCCCCACATCGCTCAGAGAAACCGCCTGCAGAACTGTCGGCAACAATAGACAGATCAGCAGAACCGCTGTTATTACTGTGTTACGCATAGATACTCCCTGTTCATGGCAAGAAAGAGGCCTGTATTTACGGTGTTAAAAAAAAGTGCTTTCCGTCATCCCGAACCTTCGGGATGACGGAAAAACAATCACTTGGGTGTCAGGTGAGGGCACCTGACACCACGATTTACAAGATGTAGGGGCGCACGGCGGTGCGCCCGTTGATGTTCATTATGTAGAGGCACGCGGTGCGCCCGTTGAGGTGTAATTCATCGGGCATACAACCCAATGTCAATCCATCAGGCTTTGCCCCTCCATCTCCGGCGGCTGGGGCAGTCCCATCAGTCTGAGGGTTGTGGGTGCAACGTCGGCCAGAATCCCCCCCTGTCGAAGCTCCGGTCGCGTCCCATCAGGCAGGAGCAGCGCCAGGGGCACCCGGTTGGTGGTGTGGGCGGTGTTCGGCTCGCCGTCTGGTTCGATCATCAGCTCACAGTTGCCGTGGTCCGAGGTCATCAGGACAGCATACCCCTTCCCAAGCGCTTTATCCACAAGACGATGCACCAGAGGATCCAGCGTCTCAAGCGCTTTTATCGCTGCATCCAGGACGCCGGTATGCCCCACCATATCGGGATTGGCAAAGTTGAGCAGGACGAAGGCATAGTCCCGATCCAGCGCCTCCAATGCCCGCTCCGCAACCTCGGGGGCGCTCATCTCAGGCTGGAGATCGTAGGTCGGCACCTTCGGTGAGTTAATCAGCAGCCGTTCCTCACCCTTGAAAGGGTTCTCCTCGCCGCCGTTAAAGAAGAAGGTCACATGGGCATATTTCTCGGTCTCAGCGATACGGAACCGACGCAGACCAGCCTCCGACAGCACCTCTCCCAAGACATTGCGAATACGATGATGGGGGAAGACCACCGGCAGCTTGAGATCGGCATGATAGAGGGTCATTGTTGTGTAGTGCAGGTTCAACCTCTGCTGTGAGAAATGGGGGAACTCGGGTTCAGTCAGTGCCCAAGTGATCTCGCGGGCTCGGTCGGAGCGGAAGTTGAAGAACAGCACTGCATCGCCGTCGGATATGGTGGCTACCGGCCTTCCATCTTCAACGATAACCGATGGCTCGATAAATTCGTCGGTCACTTTGCGCCGGTAGGAGTCCTCGACAGCCTCAGGCGCAGAGGGGAACCTCAGCCCCTCACCCTCGGTCAGCATCCGGTAGGCCCGTTCGACCCGTTCCCACCTCTTGTCGCGGTCCATCCCCCAGTATCGTCCGCACACCGTGGCTATCCTGCCGACCTTCAGCTCCCGCATTCTCGCATCGACCTGCTTCAGGAACCCAACCCCTGAACGGGGCGAGGTGTCGCGTCCGTCGGTCAGGGCGTGAAGATAGACCCTCTCCAGCCCCATCTTCCTGGCCAGTTCCAGCAGGGCGTAGAGGTGTTCCAGCGAGCTGTGCACCCCGCCGTCCGAGACCAGACCCATCAGGTGCCAGGCGGTGCCGTTCCGGTGGGCGTGTTCCGCCGAGGCCCTCAGGACCGGATTATCGAAGAACTCGCCGGTCTCAATCGACCGATCGATGCGGGTAATCTCCTGATAGACTATCCGACCGGCCCCCAGGTTCAGGTGACCGACCTCGCTGTTGCCCATCAGCCCGGCCGGCAGACCCACATCCAGACCCGAGGCGCTGAGTGAAGCCTGCATCTCCCGGTCCAGTATCTCGTGCAGAAAAGGGGTCTTCGCCAGCTTCACGGCATTACCGTCTGCAGCCTCGCGCAGACCATAGCCATCAAGAATTATCAGGAAGACTTTCTGTTTAACGGAAGTCATCTTTTTCTGTTGTCACTGCGAGCGAAGCGAAGCAATCCACACTCTGGTCCGCTCTATCTATCAAGTAGTCGGGCTTGTCCCAAGCCTGGCGGCGGACAGGAATGTCCGCCCCACCGGTTGAGAGTTTTCCATTCAAGGTAGTCGGGCTTGTCCCAAGCCCGACGGCGGACAAGAGTGTCCGCCCTACCCTAAAAGGTTTTGCATCTGTGCGTGCGGAACAGTGGTCAATTTTATCTATACACAGCGATATAAATTATTACGCACATCTGACGCCCACAAGGGGCTATACTACAGGCTGCAGTGGCAATTTCGTAGCATAGCGCCTCGTGCGCGTCTTATGTCGCTGTGTTCAGATTCAGGTTCATACTTCAGAGCGGGAACGCCAGTATCCGATTACGATAACGATCCCCACTATCAGCAGAAGGATCGGCCACCACTCCATCACCCGTCGCAGCCAGCGCAGGTATATAGTGTTTCCCGAAATTATTTTCCTATGTAGCACATACTGACTGCACAATGGTTGGTTGATCCATGAACGATT
>MWJR01000261.1 GCA_002127415.1 Calditrichaeota bacterium AABM5.125.24 | reverse complement strand
GTATAGGGGATGTCCAGCTCACGGGCGAACAACCTGCCGATATCCTCCCGCGAGAGGTGCAGCGCCGGTGCGGTGATGTGCGACGGCGGCTCCCCGGCCAGCTGGACGATGAACTCGCCGAGGTCGGACTCAACCGCATCCACCCCGGCCGCCACCAGCGCCTTCCCCAGCCCGACCTCCTCGGCAACCATACTCTTAGACTTGACACCTCGCCGTGCGTCCCTGCGCCTGAGAATATCAAGCACCAGACTGCATACCGACGACGCATCCTCAGCGTGATGAACTGCTCCCCCGGCAGCCGTAAAATTCGCGCAGAAACGGTCGAGGAGCAGGTCGAGCTTCTCCAATGATTGCTCGCGCACCTCACGGGCCGTCAGGCGAGCCGCCTCAAAGTCAGGGAGCTCCCCAACCACCCGGTCGCGCATCAGGGTCGAGCGCTCGCAGCCCCTGAGAACCGCCTCACCCAACCGACGGTCAGACAGGGCCGACCTTATCCGATGTTTTACAGATTTCAACCCGGCCCCCCCGTCCCGGAGGCCAGGATACTTGCAATGTGGATGGTTCTTTGAGGAGAGCCGATTCGCGCGAAGGCTAACTGAAGATGTTGCAGGCAGGAATCATCCGCCCCGGTGATGAATTCGGCGCCTCCCCCGGACAGAGCCCGAGCCCGCCGATCGGCGATGGAACGCGACAGACCCGGATACTTCGCGCTGAATACACCCCCGAAGCCGCAGCACTCGTCCCCCCAGTCCCCCTCGATCAGCCGGAGACCTTCCACCGACCTCAGCAGCCTGAGCGGCTGCTCTCGTATCCCCAGGTCCCGCAGGAGGTGGCAGGAGGCGTGATAGCTGACCCGGTGCGGAAAGCGGGCTCCGACCTCAGTCACCCCGAGCCTGTCCACCAGAAAGGCACACAGCTCAAAGATTCGCCCCCGCAGCGCCTCCCACTCGGCCGCTTCCGCCGGGGGCAGATTCAGCTCGCCGAAGTGACGGGTCACCATCGACACGCACGAGCCGCTCGGCGCCACCACAACCTCAGCATCCGCAAATATACGTATAAACCGACGCGCCAGCCGACGTGCATGCGACCGGAAACCGGCGTTGAAGATGGCTTGACCGCAACAGGTCTGACGTCGGTCGAAGTGAAGGTCAAGCCCCAGCCGCTCCAGCAGCCGCACAGTAGCCCTGGCCGTCTCAGGCGCCGCCTGATCAACCAGACAGGGAACAAAAAGGAAGACTTTCAATGCAGCTATCAGCTATCAGCCGTCAGCTCTAAATGAAAACTTGCTGAGCTGACCGTTGGCAGCTTCATTTCGCCACCCAGCGATCATCGGTCGGCGCGGAGATGACGCTTTGAGCTATGACCGCCTCGACCAGTGATTCCCGCTGATTGCTTTCAGGAAGGTAAAAGATAGGCCTTTCACCCTGCTGAAGTCCGAAGTAGCTGTCCAGATGGTCCCAGATGTATCCCGTGGCCACGACCGAATATTCATCCATATCGTCCACCGGTCTTCCTCTGACCGTGAGGGTGCGGATCTCGCCATCCTCCGACTCCAGACGCAAGCCGCTCCAGGTGAGGAACTCGCGCGGCTCTTCGAGCTGTTTCCTCACCACCTGCCTCAGCTCCATCCCCGAGATCTGTAAGACCAGAATCTGGTTCTCGAACGGGCATATCTCCCAGATGTCGCGTTCGAGGATCGGTCCACGAGGAAGGCTTTTTCTGATATTGCCGTTGTTGATGACGGCCAGATGGGCCTCAGGCACCTCGCTGTGCAGGACATCGACCGCCCACTGCGCCAGATTTGACGGGCTCCGGCTGTGGATGTGCCAGTCGGTCTGAAGGGTTCCGATCTGACGATCCAGGCGGTGGGTGTATCTCTTCTCGAGCCTCCTGACAAGCTTGTCAACATTGGGGTCCGGCTGCGCAGCGTCCGCTTCCACACGGAGGAGTTCTCCCCGGCAACGGGTTATCCCGCCCTCTGCGGTATCCACCTCAAGCACCAGCCGCCCCAGGTTCCGCCCATAGGGCCCTGACTGGACAATAATGACACCGTTGACCTCACGCGGAGGGTCGATGACAGTGTTGCTGTGCCCCCCGACGATGACATCGAGCCCTTCGACCTCTGCCGCCAGGAGGCTGTCGCCGCGCCAGCCGATGTGTGTCAGCGCCACCAGAAGATCACACGAATCCCGCCGGCTCGCCACAAACGTTCGTGCCGATAGAACCGGGTCCAACCCGGTCACGCCCAGCGCACGGTCGCGGATCACCGACCTGGTGAACTCCTGGTAGATGAGCCCTATAATCCCCACCTCGACCCCCGCCAGATGCAGAACTGTGTCGGGTGGAAATAACCGCTCCATCGTCTCCACCCGGACCACATTTGCCAGCAGCACCGGAAAACGCGCCTTCCGCATCACATCCAGCAGCGACTGCCAGCCGTAGTCGAACTCGTGATTGCCGGGAACGAACCCGTCTATGCCGGTCCTGTTCAGGATCTGGACCTGCGAGAGCCCGTTGGTCAGGGTTGATACCGGCGTTCCTGTGAACTCATCCCCCGCCACCAGGACCAGAGTCCGGGGGGTGCTTGACCTGAGGGCACTCACCATCCCTGCCAGCACAGCGGCACCGCCGACCTCCATCGCCTCCCCGTCCCGCTCCTCAAGCTCGGGAAGATTGTGCGCGTGGCGGTCGCTCCAGTAGAGTATCGTCACCTCGACTGGCGAAGCGGTTCGGAAAGGAAGCGTTAAAACTACCGCCGCCAGAAAGATCTTCCGCCAGGTGATAAAACTAAATCGTGATGTGGTCATACTCTGGTAGTGTCATTGATTAGTTGTGATGACATAGTTCGTTATTAGATAACAGCCTGTTGAAGAATTGCAGTCGGGCCTGTCTCAGGCCCGACTGTGTCGCGGTTGAGGACAACCGCGACTACCCCATCTCAATTATTTCCGGACACTACCAATACTCTAAAGTAGAACATAATATTGGATTCGGTATCGCATTTTCGCCGCCATTAACACGGGGAGAGAACCGGTGGAACACCCGCCAGATGGTGGACTGTCAATCTCGATGGCTGGATAGCTGCAGGTCACGAGCCCCGGGCGGGGAGACCCCCTCAGGAGCCTCGCACCAGCCCGGGGTTGGCCAGGGAAAAGGAGAGCCCTTCGATCTCAATGGCCATATTCTCGTGGCGGATGAACACCCCTTCCGGGACGGTGATGTTTATGGGGGCGAAGTTGAGGATCGCCTTTACCTCCCCTGCGACCAGCCTGTCAACAACCGATTGAGCCGCCGGAGCCGGAACCGCCACTACGGCTATATCGACCTTCTCAGCCCGCACGTCCCGCTCGATATTCTCCCCATCGCGCACGGCTACCCCGTGGATGGTCTTCCCGATCTTGGCCGGGTCGCTGTCGAAGGCGATGGTAATCTGGAAGCCCTGAATACGAAACTGGTCGTAATCAATCAGCGCCCTGCCGATGTTCCCCACCCCGACCAGCGCCACCTTCCAGGTCCGATCCAGCCCCATAATCTCGCCGATGTTCCCCTTCAGCTCAGAGACATTATAGCCCAGCCCCCGCCGTCCGAAGGCACCGAAACAGGAGAGATCCTTGCGAACCTGAGCCGCTGTAACCCCGTTATGCCGGGCCAGAGTCTCCGACGATACGGTCTTGACGCCGGTGTCCTTCATATAGGTCAGCGTGCGGAAATACTTGGACAGCCGCTGGACTGTGGAGTCGGAGATGCGCTGTATGTTCTTTCGGTGAAACTTCCTCTTCACCATATATCACCCGAGGTTGTTTGGCACAATCTATAAGTCAAAAGGTTTATAACAATGCTTGAAAAAAATTTCGTACTAATCAGGGCACTTTATTGTAGACACTTGTCGGACCGGCGAAGGCCGGTATCCAGACGAATTCGGGGCTGTCTGGATTCCGACCCCGGATCAAGTCCGGGGCAGGCTCTG
>MWJR01000260.1 GCA_002127415.1 Calditrichaeota bacterium AABM5.125.24 | reverse complement strand
GCCTCCGCCCCACTCCTCAACCACGTAACCCCGGAGATTTCGATCTGAGAGGGTGGCGGGCTCGAAACGGCTATATCGGCGAGCTCCACGCAGACCCTTTTACGTCGGTAGAGGTGACAGGGGACCGTCCACCCTGGATATACCGCATGCGGAACGGAATCGCCGGTATGATTGAACGCTACCACGGTTCCGACGCACCGCTGGTCAAGGCGCTGATGTTGGGGCTCAGGCGCGAGCTGGACCCCACCCTGATGGAAGATCTGAAACAGACCGGGCTGTCGCACCTGCTGGCGCTCTCCGGGCTCCATATCGGCTTCCTGGCCGGTATCCTGCTCGGCATAGGGGTGATACTGCGGCTGAAGCTGTTCCCACGAGTCTGGCTGGCCATAGCCTGCATACTGCTGTTTACGCTGATGGTTCCGGTGCGGGGCGCCACACTTAGGGCCTTCATAATGGCGGCGGCGTTACTGTCGGGAACGGTATTCAAGCGATGGGGTCCATCGCTTAACACTCTGGCGTTCGCGGCCTTGATAATTCTATGCTTTCGACCCGGTGACCTGTTCGACGCCGGCTTCCAGCTCTCGTTTGCCGCGGTGGGCGGAATCATTCTGCTCTATCCGAAGCTGAAGACTGTGGTTGAACACCTGAAGGGAGGCGGAAGGTCCAACCGGCTGCTGGCATACTACCTTCTGGGGCCGTTCCTGTTATCGCTGTCGGCGACAGTTATGGTTCTGCCGCTGACCTCGCATCACTTCGGGCTGATGGCCCTGGGGACGCCGCTGTTCAATCTGGCAGCTGTGCCGCTGCTGTGGTTTATCTTTGCGGGGGCCTGGGCGGTGGCCGGTCTGTCGGTCATCTGGCCTGCAGTGGCAGCGCTGGCCGCGGATGGGCTGTCAGGTGCAATCACTCTCTGGGAATGGACAACCCACCTGTTCGCTCAATTCGCTCCGGCATGGAGTGTCCGGCTGGCACCCTTAACGGTAATGCTGTGCCTGGCAACGGTGATTTGGGCTGCCGTGAACAGAGGGAGATTTTTAAGTCGGCTGACACTTGCAATCACTGCCATAGCCGCCTTTCTTGTATGGGACGGGGTGAGACTGCAACCTCCCCGCTTCCAGGCGTGGTTCCTCGACGTGGGTCATGGTGACGCATCGCTGTGGCTTCTCCCCGACGGGCGGACCGCTGTAATCGACGGCGGACCTTATCCATACCGAGGCGACCGGAGCCGGGTGGGGCGAGCGCTGAAGGTCCTCCAGCGTCGGCACATAGACCTGATGGTCGCCAGTCACCCGGAGGCCGACCATATCGGTGGATTGATAGACCTGGTGGAGAGATTCCCCGTCGGGCTGGCGATTACAGGAACCGCCACATCAACGACCCAGACCTGTGCACGACTCTCGTCCGCTTCAGCCAACAGCGAAGTTCACTGGCACCGTCTGACCACCGGCGCTGAGATTCACGGTTTGGGTCATCGGTATCAACTGAAGGTTCTCGGGCCACCGGCGGGTTCCGAGGGGTGGTCAGCCAATGACGCCTCGCTGGTGCTGCTGCTCGATGTGCCGGTGGGCCCCAGCGGGAAGTTACGCCTGCTTACAACCGGTGACGTCGAACGTAATGGTGAAGCAGCCCTGGTCAGGCACGGTGGGGCGCAAGCCGAACTGTTGAAGGTGCCTCATCACGGCTCGGCAACCTCGAGTTCACCTGAATTCCTGGCCGCCGTCTCTCCCGTCAGCGCGGTTATCTCCCGACCCGGTCCTGGTGAAAGGCGTGGCTACACATCTTATCTGAAAGTGCTGCGCCGATACGAGGCCGACGGGATCGAAATTCACCACACCGGCAAGGAGGGTGCTGTGCTGTTCGAACCGACCTCAAGCGACGGGAAAACTGTATGGCGGGCGGTGGACTGGCGGAAACCGCCCCTGTTCAGATGGCTGTTCGGGATATAAGAAACTGTCAATACACCAGGGATGATAACCGACAATATCGACCGTTTGCCATCGACCATTTACCATTCAGATTGGCTGGCTCGGGAGCGCAAACTCTGGGCCGATGGTCTCCAGCGGGTGGCCGGGGTGGATGAGGCGGGTCGCGGTCCTATCGCGGGGCCGGTGGTGGCTGCAGCAGTAATCCTGCCGGTTAACCTCGACCTGCCGGGGGTGGTCGATTCCAAGCTGATGTCGCCACGTCAGCGGGAAGAGGCCTACCGGCTGATTCGGATGAGCTGCACAGCAACAGGGATATCCGCCGCATCGAACCGGGAGATCGACCGTATCGGCATACTGAACGCTACAATGTCGGCCATGCGGCGAGCCGTGCTCAGGCTCTCTTTGCCTGCGGATTTCGTTCTGGTCGATGGGAACCGCTATCCGGACGGTCTCAACCTGCCGGGCGAGGCCATAATCGGAGGCGACCGGAGGAGTCGAACCATCGCAGCGGCATCGGTAGTGGCCAAGGTCATTCGTGACCGGCTGATGGTCAATCTCGGTCGGATATACACCGGTTACAGTTTCGCCGAACATAAGGGGTATTGCACAGCACAGCACCGGCTTCAGCTCAACAGATACGGCCCCACACACCACCATCGTCTGAGCTTCGCACCTATCAGGCAGCAAACCCTCTTCACCAGAAATGACGGCTGAGAGGTCGAAGCTTCCGCCTGGCGAGGCTGGACATCGCGCCGAATTAGCTGCGGCAGCCTACCTCAAGCACAGAGGTTACCGGATAATCACCTCAAACTACCGAACCACCCGCGGCGAAATCGACATCATCTGCCGGGATGGCAACTGCCTGGTCTTCGTGGAGGTCAAGAGTGCGGAAAGGTCGGGTGGCTGGTTTCCCGGCGAGCGGATCGACGCCCGCAAGCGGGAGCGCCTGCGGCTGGCTGGTCTGGACTACATCTCCAGTCACGAAGTCCCGGCGGGTGGGATCCGTTTCGATGCAATCATTATGACCGGCAAGGTGCAGGACGAATGGTCTATCGAGCACATCCCCGACGCCTTCCGGTTCAATGATGACCCCTAAATGGAATGATCAATATGCTGCATATCGCTGTTTTCGCCATTATCTCCGCATTGTTCACTCTTACGATCCCTGTCTCAGCAGTTGTCATCAGCGAGCTGATGCCGGCGCCATCCGTGATGGGTGAGTGGATTGAATTTTATAATGAGACTGAAGATGCCATAAACCTATATGGCTGGCATTTAGCGGATGCTGCCGGTAATACGGGCTGGTTCGGCGAATTCACCACAATACCCCCGGATGGATACCTCGTAGCGGCTCCGGACCGGGAGACCTTAATTTTGCTGGAATTGGCCCCCCGGGCTTCAGTAGATGTTACAGGAGGCTGGACACCACTGAACGATGACGGTGACACCGTGCGATTGATTGACAACAGGGGAAATGTAATGGACTATGCAGTTTATGATGAGAAAGCGGCGCGGGTTAAGGGACGTTCCTGGGAGCGGATCGACCATCGCGGCACGGGTGATGACCTGTATAATTGGGGGTCGTCAGCCGACCTCAGGGGTCATACCGCCGGACGGATCAACAGCTTGAGGCCGGTGGCACCGGGTGAGAAGACTTCAGTCAGAGCCGAACCCAACCCCTTCAACCCCACGGGTAGACCTGACGAATGGGTTACACATATCAATTTCACATTACCGGTGCCGGTATCGAGCATAACAGTCGATATATACAACCTGCACAGTCGTCGCATAAGGAGGCTGGCTGCCAATATCCCGGCCGGGACTCGCTCCCCTGTGCTGACCTGGGACGGCCGCAGTGACAGCGGTAAGATGATGCTGATCGGACGTTATATCGTAATGGCGGAGGCGGTTGACATCCGCAGCGGGAAAGTATATAAGGCCAAGTGCACTGTAGTGCTGGCAGGGAGATTGAAATGACTATTTAACACTACTACGTTAAGTATGTTTGTTATGTTACTGTTATTACTGTCATTGCGAGGAACGAAGTGACGAAGCAATCTCCCTATTCCCAAATATTTATAAGATTGCTTCGCTTCGCTCGCAATGACAAACCTAAAGCACTTTAATGTCTTTATGAATGCAACTTAGTA
>MWJR01000258.1 GCA_002127415.1 Calditrichaeota bacterium AABM5.125.24 | reverse complement strand
CGCTGGGGCAGGCTCTCGTGCGCCTGTCCAAACAATAACTTGAATGGCGGACGGGGGCGTCCGCCTTGCCAAATCTTGCATTCTCGGACAGACTGCAAAGCCCAAAGCCCAAAATCTATGTCTGACTTTCTGTTGATAGCCCACCGCGGCGGCCTGTATTACCGTCCGGAGAACACCCTGGCGGCTTATGAATATATGGCCTCAATGGCGGTTAAGTGGGTTGAGTGCGATGTCAGGCTTTCGCGCGACGGCGTTCCGGTGCTGCATCACAACGACCGGGTTCATGTTCCCGGCAGCGGCTACCGGGCGATTCGAGACATCGAATACAAACAGCTTCACAGTATCGACGTCGGCGGTGGCGAGACTATCCCGGCGCTCAGGGAGCTGTTTGAGCGCTTTGGCGACAGTCTCTATTTTGACATCGAACCGAAAGAGCTCGACGTGGTCGAGAGGGTCATTCCTCTGGTGAATGAGTTCGGCTTCGGGGAACGGACCATACTGACCTCGTTTATCCCAGAGGCGCTTCAGGTCGCCGGGGAACTGGCTCCGGAGCTCAAAAGGGGGCTGTTGGTGGACAGGCTGACCGCCAGTCTGGTTGATCGACGCAGCACAGTCAAAGCCGCACACCTGCTCGGCTGCGAGTTCATCCTGCCGTATTTCCGCAGCCTGAGGGCTGACTGGGTGCGCGCAGCGAGGTCGGAGGGATTGAAGGTGGTTCCGTGGACGGTCAATAGCCTGGGAGATGCTGCGAAGATGATCGGCCTCAGGGTTCAGGGGCTGGTTTCCGACCGCCCCGACCGGATCAGGGAACTTGTGGATGATAGGCTGGATAGAGGATAGCGTCTTCGGGTGGCCCGGATTGCCTTGTCCCTGCTAAGGCGGTGATTGATGGCCGGGTTTCTCCTTTCATCCTCTGGATGAACGCCGACAGGAATGTCGGCGCTCCACTCATTATTGGGTGGCCCGGGTATCCCGGATTAAATCCGGGATTGCAGCCCGGTTTTCTTGTAGAGTTTAATTAGCAAGGGTTAAAATCCTACCCGCTGAACCATATCGGCAGGTCGGCGAATCGGCTCTTCATCTCTTCCCGGCAGAACTCGTCCAATTCATCGGCGGTGTCCAGCTCGAGCGCCTGTCCGGCCAGCGCTACGGCGTCGCGGTAGGACATTGAGCGGATTATCTTCTTGATCTCAGGGACGGCGACCGGGCTGACCGACAGCTCATCGACCCCCAGTCCGACCAGCAGCATCGTGGCAAGAGGGCTGGCGGACAGCTCCCCGCACATCGCCACCTCGATCCCGGCGGCGTGACCCGCTTCGATCGTCATTCTGACCATCCTGATCAGGGCCGGATGCAGCGGCCGGTAGAGCCTGCGCACCCTCTCGTTGCCCCTGTCAACCGCCAGGGTGAACTGGGTCAGGTCGTTTGTGCCGATGCTGAAGAAATCCACCTCTCTGGCTAGTTTGTCCGCCATCACCGCCGCTGACGGCAGCTCGATCATTGCCCCTACAGCCACCTCGGATTGCAGCGTGAACCCTCCTTCCTTCAGCTCCGACTTCACCTCCTCCAGATACCCCTTCACCTGCCTTACCTCCTGGAGGTCGGATATCAACGGGAACATAATCCTGGTCGGTCCGGCAGCGGCGGCGCGGAGGATGGCGCGCAGCTGAGTGCGCAGCAGCAGCGGCTGGTCGAGCGAGACCCGAACCGCTCTCCAACCCATAAACGGATTGGCTTCAGCGGGGTGAGGATGGTTGGGGAACATCTTATCGCCGCCGAGGTCGTAAGTGCGGATGGTGACCGGATGAGGCGCGACGCTCTTGATGACCTGCTGGTAATCGGCAATCTGTTCCTCTTCACTCGGCAGTCGGTTGCGTGCCAGGAACAGGTATTCGGAGCGGAACAGGCCGATCCCTTCAGCGCCGTGGGATATGACCGCATCGACCTCCCGGGGCAGCTCAATGTTGGCTCTCAGGGCTACGCGATGGTCATCGAGAGTGACCGCAGGAAGCCGTTCGATGCCGGCCAGGCCGCGCTGGTATTCCTCGTATCTCGCCAGTTTGGCACGGTAGCTGCGAACGGTGGGGCCCGACGGCCTGACGATGACCTTGCCGCTGTTGCCGTTGACGATGATCCGGTCCTGGCTGTGAACCAGCCGGGTCAGCTCCTTCAGACCGACCACCGCGGGGACCTCCAGCGAGCGGGTGATGATGGCGGTGTGCGAGGCTGCTCCTCCCAGATCGGTGGCCACAGCCTGAACGTTCTCACGCAGAAGATGCACCACATCCGACGGCAGAAGGTCGTCGGTCACCAGCACGGCAGGCTGGTCGAGAGGTCCGACCGTCCTGTCGCCGGTTCCCAGCAGGTTCTTAACCAGCCGTCGGCCCACGTCGCGCACATCCTGAGCCCGCTGCCGGAAAAGCTCCTCATCCAGTGAGATAAATTTATTGTGGAACTGCTCGGCTGTCCGGCGCACGACCGACTCGGCGTTCAGACCGTCCCTGCCGATCCTGTCGAGGACCGCACCGATGAACTCCTCATCCTCGAGTATAGCGATCTGGGCGTCGAAGATCCGGGCCACGGCTTCACCTACCTGATGCGCCAGGTTCTCGCGTAGGGTCGCCAATTGACGGCGGGTCTCGCCCCGCGACTCCTCGAAGCGGGCGATCTCTTCATCACGGCGGGATTCGAGGATGCAGAACTCCCGGAACTCGGGCTCGTCGTGCCGAAAAAGGAACACCTCGCCAATCGCTATCCCCGGCGCGGTGGGGATGCCTGTCAGAACCTGTTCTGGCACTTAGAGACTCCAGGGTTCGCCGAAGATGGGATCGGTATGCAGGCGTGTGGTCACTTGAGCCTCCATCCGAGGGAGCGCGGGGGCCTGTGCAGGTGGCTTCCGCCATTCTCTCCAACAGGGGCTAAGGTGGCTGCGGCGGGCTTGACCTCCGCCTCTGGCTTCTCAGTAGGTCGGAGCTCCTTCTCGGTAGGACGGGCGATATCGAAGGACTGTTCGGCCCAGGAGACAATCTGGGGGTCCAATCCCTCTGAAGTGATCTGTTCCGTGAAGCGGCGGCGACCTTGAATCAGGCCAGATATATATTTGTCTATCTGTTCCTGGTCATAGAAGCAGTGCGGATCGAATCGGTCCAGGTCAAACCCCTCGACCTGGACGATCTCATCTCTGCCGAGAAGCCCCTTTTGGTAGCGGTTTGTGTGGCGCAGGTCACCCCGCTGAATGGCTGACATCAACAGGATCGGGGTCCGGAGCGGCTTCTGCACCTGCCTCTTCTTCTTGCCGGTGGGGGTTTCGGTCTCCTCGATGATCTCACCCACGCCGCCGGTATTATACTGGAAGAAGCGAACCTTATCCGGGAAGCGCTCAACCAGCCCCATAATTATATCCCGAAACCGGTTGACCTTTCGGGCTCTGGAACCGACGATGAACGGGTCGGTGCCGACTATGCGCACCGATTCCCCGGCTCTGGCGGGCTGCGAGGCATAGCTGTGGGTCGACTCCCCCCACAAATAAGCCAGCACCGCCTGCTGGGGGGTCAACTTCTGAGCGAACGGCATTATCGTATTGCGACGGGTTATGAAGGCGAATATCATCCCGTCCAACTCCTCCAGCGGCGGCATATCGAGGCCGTCGTAGTCGATGGTGACCAGCCTCCTGCCGCGGCGCACGCGCAGCTTGTCCTTCCTTATTACCGCCCGACCGTTGGCGCACAGCTTCTCATCCAGGAAATCGGGGTTGCCGTCCGCATCTATCATCACGTTCTCATAGAGCGCCGTACGGTCGGTCAGCGACCAATACATCGCCTCTTGCATTTCGGGATCGACGTCGGTCTTGACAAAGAAGTTGGCCTCCGAGCCGTGTGCTGAACCATCCGGTTTCAGAAAGACGATGTCGTCCTGTATTACCTCTGTTCCCTCTCCGGCCTTCTCGTCGAGCCCCAGCCGGTGGCAGGACCAGGTGGATTTACCGGTAGCGGTAAGGCCGAACAGGAAGACCCCGTGTCGCTTGAGCTTCCCATCACTGCTGTCGCGGGCGGTCACCATCTTGGAGCCGGCGTGCAACCCCAGCATAC
>MWJR01000316.1 GCA_002127415.1 Calditrichaeota bacterium AABM5.125.24 | reverse complement strand
CCCTCCAGCCGGTTGTCGTTCAGCGTATCCCCCACATCGAAAGAGCGCCGGAACTCCCACGGACGGGCGTTGGCTTCGCCGATAAGCCGCTCCTCCACCGTCCACTCCAGCGGCCCGTTGCCGTCGTTGCGGATATTGAATGGCAGCTCTATAGACAGATCCGGATCGAGCACCGCGCCAAGCGACATCACTGAAGAGGTGAACTCAGGGTGCAGAAGATCAAAGCTGCTCTCCAGGGTGTCATTCATCCTCAGGAGCGTGTCAAGGTATGTCGAATCGTTGTAGCCCGGCATCGCCGCTGTGATGTCAAAGCGGACTTCAGCCAGGGCGTTCTCGATAAAGTAGTAGCCGGCTGAATCGGTAATACCCACAAAGTTCTGCTCGGTGAAGACCACGGCCCCTTCAATCGGTTGGTGCGTCTCGGCGTCGGTAACCCAGCCGTAGAGGGCCCCCGGTTTGTAGCGTGGCGAGGTTGTGAACCTGAGGACCCGGCGGTGCTCTATCGGCGCTGAGGTCTCAGGATATTCGTTCTCCGCAACGTAGTTTATCCCGGCCGGACCGTCGGGACAGCAGATACCAACGCTGAAATAGTGCGGAATTTCCCCGCGAACCGGGTCAGGGATGTTCCTGTATTGGAAGTCGATAATCCCGTCTCCGGTGATGGTGCTATGGACTGCAGGATCATAGAGGATGATCTCGAAATGAAACTCGTCAGGGTTTCCACTCTTGTAACCAGCCTCATACCACTCGATGATAAAGAGGCCCCCATCTTCGTCGTAACAGGTGTATATGTTGCTTTCCTGACCCCTCACATTCAGGTCATCCCAGAACGGCGCAATCATCCCGACCGAGCCGTTCATACTCTTATCGAGGGGGAAGTTTTCGTATTGACTTAACTCCTCCAGACCCTCACCCACAGCGATGAAGCCGTTTTCTGAGACCGTGATGGTATTGTATTCTTCGCCGTGAAACCCGCTGTAGAAGCGGAAGGGGAACGGGAGTTCGATCTCAGTGGCGAAGTCGGTGCCCCGTCCGCCCGGGAGGACCGTTCCGTTGAAGTCGGGGTCACCGGCGCGGGGGCTGATCTCAATCCACTCGTAAACCGGCGACCACGGCCATCCCTCGTCAGTGTCATCAATGCAGAAATAGCCGTAATCGTCAGGACCCTGCGGAGTTCCCTCACCGGGCACGCCGACCTTCAAATCGAAACACACCGTATCCGGAACAGCGTCCTCACCGGTGCAGAGCAGTAGCTCCATCGGCACGCGGACCCCCGGGATAGCCAGGCCGCCGCAGTTGATCCGGAAGGGATGCCCGCCGAGGGTTCCCTCCTGATCCGGACCCAGAACCTCGTAACTGGATACTCCGTCTATCACACGGATCTCCCAGCTGTTCGACACCAGCCTGGCGGTCATCTCAGGTGAACTCCGGTCACCGGCGTTGACCACCAGCAGATCGAGTTCCCTCAGACCCGGATCGACCACATCGCCGTCAACCACCTCAACCAGCTCGAACCGCGCCCCTTCCAGCTCGATCGGCAGCAAACAGCACCACTGCCCGTCACGGGAGGAGAGGTCTATATATAGCCCCAGATCGGCTACACCGGGAGCTGAAGGCAGGACCGAGACCCCAACTGGCTCGTCAGCATCCGCCTCCTCGTCAGGGTCGATATCACCGAATTCCAGAACCCTATCTTCAATCTCTATCCAGCGCGAGGCCGCATGCACAACCCCACTAACCTCGTGCACGATTCCGGATTCGCCGTAATTATGGGCCTTGATCCTCAGTCCGACGTCCTCGCCCGGGTTCAGGACGCCATCGCCATCGCCACCATCATCATCGAGAACCTCAGAGACGCGAGCCCCGACGAACCGCTCCTGAACTTCGACCTCGATGTCGGTGGCATAGGGCAGCAGTCCATCGCCGGTGACGGTGAGCCTCACCGCCTCCTCCAGATCGGGGTCGAGCGACAGGATACAGCGACCGTCCTCATCGGTGAAGCCCAGATCGAGCAGCTCCCCGGGCTGGGTCAGGGTCACCAGTGCACAGGGCACCCCTACCTCCCGTTCGGGGTCTTCCACTGTAACTTCCAACCGGTTCTGTCCCGGGGACACGGTTTCGGGATGGGAGACCTGGGTCAGGGTCGGTCTTCCCAGCCAGACCTGCTGACCCGGCTCGCCATACATCCCCAATTCGTTGACGTAATAGCTGAATCCGTATTGGCCTTCCATACCGCCATACTCCAGCATCGCAAAGGCCAATGCCCTTGCCCAGCCTACCGGCAGCCTCTCCACCAGGATGCCGCGTGCTATCCCCCCCGCCAGGACATTGCAGGCCTGCGTATCCTGCCGATGCCGGGTGCCGCTTATTACGGAGGGGCCCTGCAGCCGGTCGGGGGAACCGGAATCCCACATTGTGGTCCAGACCTTTTCCCCGTGCCCCCCACCTACGCCTATGTAAATCGGGTAAATACTGTTTCTTGGAACACTACCATAAGTGTCTCCACGCTGAAACAGAATGTTCATCCCGTCCCTCAGCCAATTGCTGACCTCGCCGGAAGGTGTGCCGTTATCTTCCCCTGTGATCCAGGTTCTCACATTATCGAACCCGGCACGCCGTTCAGCCGCGGCGATCCATTTAGCCAGGAAGTTCACCGACGGCAACCAGTAGCGCACCGCCTCGGCCACCGCCCCGGCGTGCCCGAACCAGTCCATCTCCTCCGTCCAGGGCTCAGCCTGATAGCCGAGGGCTCTTCCGATCACGACCTCCACCTGCGATGCACCTGAAGCGTAAAGACGCAAGACCGCTATCTCAGATATGTTATCGCGCCCCTCCAGGAAGCCGAGGGTCAGGTCGGTATTTGGATGTGAACCGATAAGACAGACGAATTCCAGCGGCGGGTCCCATTCATTATATCCCGTGTCGATCAAGTCGTCTATATGGCTGAATTGTGACTCCCGTTCTATCTCGACATAGTGTCCACAGGCGCGCTTCCAGTCGGCCAGTCGATGGATCTGTGCCATAGCATCATCATTGAAATTGCTGCTATAGACGATCAGATAGCCTCCTCGCGGCAGTCGGGCGCCGTTGTCGTCGCGCTGCGGCGGATTCAGCGCCAGGGCTCTGAGGAAGCGGTAGCTGTCGCGGGTCAGTGGCTTGGGTTCAAGGTCATGCTGTTCACCAGCTTCAGTCTCGTCCGGCTCGAATCCAAGCGATACCTCAACATCTTCGTGGCGGATATACTTCTGAGAATATGGGTCATACTGATAGGGGTAGAGCGTGACCGGAACCAGCCTCCGGCCGCGAAACTGCCGCGGCGGTCCCAACACAACCGGCTCGGGCGGGTAGAGCTCTTCAGGCGGTCTGAAGACCTGCCCGGAGGCCGACTCTTGGACCTCCGTATAGGGCCGCGGGGGGAGGGATGCGGCGATGGTGACCGTGTTATCCTGCAGCAGTTCCAAGGTGAGCCTGGTTCGCGAGGGGACGATGACCATACGGGTCACCGACGGCAGGGAGGGAAGCCCTTCCTGCATAGTGAGTCCCTCACCCTCCAGATACAGCTCTGTGAAGTTGCGACCGCCCAGGGTGACGGTTGTGATCTCAGCCTCGGGAGGGATGAACGAAATGACGATTTCAGAAGGGTTCTCCGATACCAGCCTCGCAGTGGATGCATCGGAAACGGAGTAGGGGAGGGCAGCGGAAGAGGCGACCAAACAAGACGATATGAGTAGCACCGAACTTAACATGTCGTTCTCGAATAACCGGTTTATAATTTATCAACACTCTTTGGACCTGACCGGACAGGAGCATCCGGTCCGTTTTCCTCGGTGGCTCGGACACTCTTGTCCGAGCAATTCTCTTAAAATTCTATTAATTCAGGCCACAGACCTGACCGGACAGGAACGTCCGGTCTACTGTAGAATGCAAATATTGCACGCCTGGTTACAGTAACCTACTGAAGTTAATTAAATTAAATGCGAGAGACAATAGCTTCAAGTAGGTTTCCAGAAACGCAAAGGATGGTTGCAGGATATATTGCTACTTGGGGCTTATCCGTGAATAGGGTTGTGGCAAGGCGCACGCCCTCGTGCGCCCGTAAAAACAATAACTTGAATGGCGGACGGGGGCGTGCGCCTTGCCAAATCT
>MWJR01000049.1 GCA_002127415.1 Calditrichaeota bacterium AABM5.125.24 | reverse complement strand
TGCATTCTCGTCCAAACAATAACTTGAATGGCGGACGGGGGCGTCCGCCTTGCCAAATCTTGCATTCTCGGACAGACTGGGAAGCCGGAATCCAGGACAATACCGCCAGGTTATGCTTCGCTTGAAACTTGGCGGGAATGAAAAATGACACCTCTTGTCTAGGTGATGAGGACAATCATTATTGGAGAATCTAATGAAGAAAATTAAGAATGAAGTCAAGAAGTTGGAAAAGGATCTTCTGAAGGAGTTTGGGCATGTTCCGCTTAAAAAGAATTACCCATGGAGAACTCCACCCTTGAACGTAATTGATTGTGTGCTTTCCCTGAATCGTAATTATTATTCGTTTGTTAAGCCACGTGTCAGGACTTTCGCTGACAACAATCCAAATATAGAAGAACTCAAACAGCTTATAGATTTAATCGATAATTATGATAATCCCGGTGATTTTAGTAGAAGTGAACTGAACTATAACCATGATCAACGTGCAGAAACCCTACTTGGAGTCACATTGTATCTGGATAACAAGCAGGATCAATATGTTGGTTCGGATGAATTCGAACGCTTGAAAAACTGGGCAAATTCAGTTTCCCCTGATGATTTCAACCGAGTTGAAGTGAAAGGATTTGGACTATCTGGATTTCAATACCTTAGGATGTTATTTGGCGCACAAACCACAAAACCAGATAGGTATATTAAAAAATATGTAAGCGATGTAATAGGTAGAAAGGTCAATGATGTAGAAGCAATCGAACTACTTGAAACAGCATCCGGGAATGCAGGATTATTACTTAGGGAAGTTGATGGTGCAATTTGGGAAAAATCGGCACGTAAAACTTCCTCGCTTTTTAAATTTTGAGAATAGTTTTTACTTTCCTTTTCAAGATGACTTCACACATGAGAAATCGTAGCTAGGAATCTCCGATTCCACGGAAGAAGATGGATTCCAGCTTCCGCTGGAATGACGATTACAATTAAACACACAAAAGACGATTTGAGACCATCTACATAAAGGAACACCATGCTACCAGGCGAAAAGAGATGCCCCCACATCTTCAGCCCGATTAAGATCGGGAAGCTGTGGGCGAAGAACCTCGATGAAAAAACAACAATGAGGCTAAGGATAGTATGAAAAACGGGATTACTTTTAACGACGTGCTTGAATCCGTTGATAAATTGTCTCTGGAAGAGCAGGAGACATTGATGGATGTGTTGCACCGACGATTAATTGAGCAGAGGCGTTCGGAGTTAGCCAAAGAAATCCAGGATGCACAGCACGAATTCAGGGAAGGTTCCAGTCAGCCCGCAACACCGTCTGAAATTATGAAAGAGATCTCGTCTTGAAACGGTTGCTGCTCCGCACCAACGCCTTTATCCGAGCTGCGCAGCGAACGCTTAAGAGACATCCTCTCATCACAGAGGATATGCAGAAGAAGTTGGAATTGCTATCTGAAGATGCGTTCCATCCTCTTCTGAAGACTCATAAACTGAAAGGTGCTCTTGAGGGTTCTTGGGCATGCAGCATAAGCTACGAACTCAGGATTATCTTTAGATTCGTTCAATACGAAGGAGCAGAAGCAATTCTTTTGGAGACTGTCGGAACTCACGAAGAAGTCTATTGAATCCGTCATAACCGGAGTCAGTAGAATGGATAAATTAAACTCCACTGCTGGATAGTATTAGATGCCATTTTTCCGTTAGGCGAGGACACCTAACAGCACTCAAATAAGTAACACAAGGAACACCATGCTACCAGGAGAAAAGAGATACCCACATATATTCAGCCCGATTAAGATCGGGAAGCTGTGGGCGAAGAACCGGATTAAATACGCCTCGACGGAGACGAACTACAACTACTCGGACGGCTTCGTCTCCGAGAAGGAACTCGCCTATATCGAGGCTCACGCCCGTGGCGGGTCGGGGATAGTGACCACCCAGGGCGCCTACACCGACCCCAAAGGCGAGGGGCAGGGATACGTCGGGATGATGGGCATCTGGGACGACAAATACATCCCCGGACTGAAGCGGATGGCTGACATCATCCACCAGGGCAACGCGCTGGCCTGCCTGCAACTTATGCACTGCGGCCGGGTAGGCGGGATAAACCTCCCCTATACCGTTGGTCCATCAGCCACACCGCAGAGGCTGCGCCGCTTCCGCCCGCAGAGGGAGATGACCGTCGAAGACATCGAAATCTGCACCCAGGAGCACATAGATGGTGCCGTAAGGGCTGTTGAAGCCGGATACGAGATAATCGAGGTCTCCGGCATCGTCGGCTACCTTATATCCAACTTCGTCTCCAAATACGCCAACAAGAGAACCGACGAATACGGCGGCGAGATATTTGACCGCTGCACCTTTATGCGGAAGATCGTCGAAGGGATCCGCCGGGAGGTCGATGATGATATCGCAATCGGAATCCGCCTCTGCGGCTGGGAGTTGCTTGACGATGTTAATGGTAACACTGAAGAAGAAAGCCTGGAATCGATAAAAATCGCCGAAGCAGCCGGCTGCGACTATATGAGCGTAACGGTCGGCTGGCAGGAATCCCTCGGATCGGTCATCTCCAGGGACATCCCGATGGGCAAATGGCTCTATATCGCCGAGAGAACCAAGAAGGCTCTGAAGATTCCGGTCTGCATGGCATACAGGCTCTTTACGCCCGAAATTCCTGAGAAGGCGATTGCCGAGGGCAAGCTGGATTTTTGGGAGATGTGCCGTCCTCAGATCGCCGACCCGGCGCTTCCGAACAAGATAATGTGGGACCGGCAGGAAGACATCATCCCCTGCATCGCCTGCCAGGTCTGCCTGGCGCGGCTTTTCCGGGATGCAGCTGTTACCTGCACGGTTCGTCCCTCCTGCGGCCATGAAGGGGAGCGTGAATGGGGTTATTATGGCTTTCCAAAGGCGGAGGTCAGACGTAAGATAATCGTCGCCGGCGCCGGGATTGCGGGCCTTCAGGCCGCGAGCATCGCCGCTGAAAAGGGCCATGATGTTACCGTCTATGAAAAAACCGGAAATATAGGCGGTCAGTGGTTCTATGCTTCGCGCAACCCCTGGGGTGAGAACTCCGGTAAATACTGGGACGACCAGGAGTTTATGCGGTGGGTCAACCATATGAAAGCTCAGTGCGATAAGTATGGCGCCAGGATAATTCTCAATACTCCTGTGACAAAAGAACTCCTAAAAGAGGGAAACCCCGACTCGCTCGTGATCGCTACCGGCGCTGTCCCCGAAGTCCCGAAGATTCCCGGCGTTGACAAACAGCATGTGGTGAGTATGTTCGACGTATTTACCGGTAAGGTGAAAATCGGCAGGAATGTGGTCATTCTCGGCGGGTCCGGCGCCGCAATATCCCTCACCCTCTATGTGATCGAGAAGCTTCAAAAAGAGAAAATAACGGATTCAAGCATTGCGATGATCGACCCGGCTCCACGCTTCGGATTGGATGTAAACCCGTCATATATCTGGAGATACAGGCTCAGGCTTAGGGCAGCAAAAGTCCAGCAGCTAACTTTTGGAGAGGTAAAGGAGGTCACCGATAACGGCGTGCTGGCCGACTGGACGATTGTGGACAGGAAAACAAAGGAGAAACAGAAGTTCACAGACCAGACCCTGCCGGCAGATACGGTTATTCTGGCGACACTTGTTCCCAATAAAGAACTTGGTTACGGTTCATACAAGGGTGATATCTCTAAGATTGGCGATTGTCTATGGGTGCGGCGAGGAATTGACGCCATTCAGGACGGATACAGATTGGGGATGAGGTTCTAATCCCCCCTACCCCCCCTATTAGGGGGGGATGAAAGGGGGGGTCATATAGGGGCAACCAACAAGACAATATAAAGGAAGCACAAATGATATTATCTGAAATTTCAAGCGCACGTCCCCAGATACCGGGCACAAAGATGAGCGTGTACCCCCATTCCTGGTCCAGTCATCTGGGGCTCTATCCATGGATTGACGCATACAGATGCAACGGATGCAAAGCGTGCGCAAAGGCCTGCCCGCCGGATATCATCGGGTTTCATAAGGGCAAGGCGGTGATAATCCTGGACCTCTGTCAGCAGTGCGGGGAATGTTTCGACGCCTGTCCGGTAGAGGGTGCAATTCATTTCAGACTTCCCCCCGGAGCTCCCGTGACTGATAATATCCCGTTCATTTCAAGGATATAGAACAACATCTTGTCATTCCCGCGGAACAGTCTGTCCGAGAATTGCTTTTGGGTTGCTCTGCGGCAAGGCGCACGCCCCCAGCTTTCGCTGGGGCAGGCTCT
>MWJR01000107.1 GCA_002127415.1 Calditrichaeota bacterium AABM5.125.24 | reverse complement strand
ACCCCTTACTCCCCCCCTTCAATAGGAGGTGGGGTGGAGAGTGCCTCTTCATTAGAGGGGGATGTGAAGGGCGCCTCCTCAGTAGATGGAGGGGGAAAGATCGGCTGCGACATCTACATCTCGACCTCTTCGGCCGGCGGCGGGCTGCAGATGATGGTCACCGGCGTGGTCAAGTCGATGACCGCCGAGTCCGCCGAACGGGCCGCCCTCGGCGCCGGTGCCATCGTGATGGACGTGCTGGCCTCCAACGACGGCCGCCTGGCATACCAGAAGATTGAGCGCATCCGCCACCTGCGCCCCGGTATGATCCTGTTGTCCGGCGGGGTTGACGGCGGAACCACCAAGCACGTGGTCGAGCTGGCCGAGCTTATCGCCGCAGCACGCCCCCGCCCCCGCCTCGGCATAGGCTACAAGCTGCCGGTCATATACGCCGGAAACAAGGATGCCAAGAAGGAAGTGGATAATAGCCTCGGCGAGCTGGTCTCACTGCAGGCGGTCGATAACATCCGCCCGGTGCTGGAGCTGGAGAACCTCGGCCCCGCCAGGGACAAGATCCACGACCTGTTTATGGAACACGTGATGGCCCAGGCGCCCGGCTACCGCAAGCTGATGGAGTGGACCGACGCCCCGATTATGCCCACACCCGGCGCGGTCGGCGCCATAATGGAGACCATCGCCCGCAGGAACGGCATCGACCTGGTCGGCGTCGATATCGGCGGGGCCACGACCGACATCTTCTCGGTCTTCGGAGGGGTCTTCAACCGCACGGTCTCAGCCAACCTCGGGATGAGCTACTCGGTTTCAAACGTCCTGGCCGAAGCCGGCTTCGACAACATAATGCGCTGGGTGCCGTTCGATACCAGCGAGGACGAGCTGCGCGATCGTATCGGCAACAAGATGATCCGCCCCACCACCATCCCCCAGACCACTGAAGATCTGCTAATCGAGCAGGCAATCGCCCGCGAGGCGCTCAGGCTGGCCTTCGTTCAGCACAAGTCGTTCGCAGTCGGGCTCAAGGGGGTTCAGCAGGAGCGGTCGATATCGGACGCCTTCGAGCAGACCGCCACTGGTGAGACCCTGGTCGATATGATGTCGCTGAGCCTGCTGGTCGGTTCGGGGGGAGCTCTCTCCCATGCTCCTCTGCGGTCTCAGGCGGCGCATATGATGATCGACGGCTTCCAGCCGGAGGGGGTCACCAGGCTGGCGGTGGATTCCATCTTTATGATGCCGCAGTTGGGGGTGCTGGCCACCGTCCACGAGCAGGCCGCCACCGAGGTGTTTGAGAAGGACTGTCTGATCCACCTCGGCAGTTGTGTGGCACACGTCGGACACGGACGCAGCGGCCGCGAAGCCATCCACATCACCGGACGCAGCGACCGGGACCGGGAGATTGACCTCTCAGTGAAGTTTGGCGAGCTGATCCTGACGCCCCTCGAACTTGGAGAGACGGTCAGGGCGCATATCCAGCCGGCCAGGGGGCTCGATATGGGTGAAGGACCCGGTAAGCCGGTCGAACGAGTGCTGTATGGCGGAGTGGTGGGACTGGTTATAGACACCCGGGGAAGACCGCTTGACCTGCGCCGCGATGCGCCGAACCGGGTGGAGATGCTGAACAGATGGAGGTTGGAGTAAAGTAAGCAAGTAACAAGTGAGCAAGTGATCAAGTAGAAGAGATTGCAATATCTGGTTGCTGCACCATCATTCCCGGCTGTCAGGGCGCCGTCCCTGACAGCATGAGACTCGGAATATCATAGTCATAACTGTCAGCCACGGCGGGCTGACAGCCAGCAACATTGTTCTGTCACTGCGAGGCACCGCGGGCTCAGAAGCAATCTTAAATGTGCCGCCATGTGCCCTCACGTGGCGGTGGAATGGATTTATTACAATGCCTGAAAGTAACCCCCGCCTTCGCTGGGGCAGGCTCTGCCGGGTTACTCCTCGCTTGATGTAGGGGCGATGTTAAACATCGCCCCTACTTTAATCCCCCCTTATTAAGGGGTGTTTGGGGGGATTCAGGGAGTAGTCCGGTGCTGTCATCCCGAAACTTCGGGATGACAGCGCAATTCATTTCCTTGCCAGCAGATCGTGAAGCGAGTTTAACCTCTCCCCTTCGCCTCGGCAGCAGCCTTCACAATGGCTGAGAAGCTGTCCGCCTTCAGGCTGGCTCCTCCGACCAGCCCGCCATCCACGTCCGGGCAGGCCATAAGCTGACCGGCGTTATCCGGGGTCATACTGCCTCCATACTGAATGACCGTCGCCGCGGCAGCCTCTTCGCTGAACTGCTCGGACAGTTGTGATCGGATAAACTGATGAGCCTCCTGGGCCTGTTCAGGCGTGGCAGTGTGTCCCGTGCCGATAGCCCAGACCGGTTCGTAGGCGATTACCAGCCCGCCGCGTCCTATGTTCTCGACGCCATCCAATCCTATCTTAAGCTGCCTCTCAATAACCTCGAAGGCGCGATCCGCCTCACGTTCCTCAAGGGTTTCACCTATGCAGAATATGGGTCTGAGACCGTTTCTAATCACACGTAACAATCGCTTATTTGCGGTCTCGTCGGTTTCGCCGAACCACTGGCGTCTCTCCGAGTGACCGATTATGACCCACCGGCAGCCGATGAATTTCAACATACTCGCCGAGATCTCACCCGTGAAGGCGCCTTTGTGTTCCCAGTGAGCATTCTGTGCGCCCAATTCTACTTTAACACCGGATTCAGTGGTTACGCTGGCAATGCCAGCCTGTGCCATCGCCAGATGTGTGGCCGGCGGGCAAACCACCACGGTTACCACGGTTGCGCCATTTCCTGCAGAGAGCAGTTCTGCCACTTTGCGAGCCAGCATTGCACCCTCAAATGGGGTCGTGTTCATCTTCCAGTTTCCAGCGATGACGATCTCTCTCATTGTCCTTCCTCTCTATCGGTCAATGCTTCAACACCGGGCAACGGTTTACCTTCGAGGAATTCAAGGGAAGCGCCGCCGCCGGTGGAGACATGGGACATCCGGTCGGCCAGCCCGAAGATGTTCAGCGCGGCCACCGAGTCGCCGCCGCCCACTATGGTCACCCCGCCCCGCCGTGTCAGTTCGGCCATCGCCTCGGCCACATCCCTGGTTCCGACGTCGAACGGACTCCGCTCAAACAACCCCACCGGGCCGTTCCACAGCACCGTCCGCGCCTCACTGACGGCAGCGACGAATTCACCCCGCGCCACCGGGCCGATGTCGAGACCCCGCCAGCCGTCGGGGATGTCGTCGGAGGGGAAGACACGCGTCTCAGCGGCAGCCTCCGGGTCCTGCGCAGCGACCGAGTCGATCGGCAGACGGAGCCTGTCCGCCTCCGGCAGGGAGAGGATCTCACCGGCTACCGACAGCTTATCCTCCTCGCAGAGCGAATCGCCGATCCGCCCGCCGCGCGCCTTGACCAGGGTGTAGGTCATCCCGCCGCCTATCAGAAGTGAATCCACCAGCCTCAGCAGTCGGCGCAGGACCTCGATCTTGGTCGAGATCTTGGCCCCGCCGATGATGGCCACGAAGGGGCGTTCAGGGTCGGCCAGGGCGGCCCCGAGGTAGCGGAGCTCCTTCTCCATCAGGCAGCCTGCGGCGGCTTTTCCAGGGAAGCTGTGAGCCAGGGCGTGGGTCGAGGCATGCGCGCGATGTGCCGTGCCGAAGGCGTCGTTTACGTAGAGATCACCCAGCCTGGCCAGCGCCTCGGCGAACCCGGGGTCGTCAGCCTCCTCTTCCGGATGGAAGCGGAGGTTCTCCAATAGCAGAACATCACCGGGCTGGAGTGATCCTGCCGCGGCTTCAGCCTCCTGTCCGATGCAGTCGTCAGTGAACTTAACCGACCGTCCCAGCTCATCCTCCAGAGCGTCAGCCACCGGACTGAGGCTGAAACTCATATCCCGCTTCCCCTTCGGACGACCGAGGTGGCTCATCAGCACCGCCGAACCGCCGGAGTCCAGTATCCTGCGAATGGTCGGCAGGGCGGCGAGGATGCGGGTGGGATCCCGCACCCGACCCCCCTCGTCCAGCGGCACGTTGAAATCGACCCGCACCAGCACCCGCCTGCCGTTCAGGTCGAGGTCGTCTATGGTCAGTTTATTCATAAACTCCTCTCTATACTTATCCCCCCTTCTATTGAAGGGGGGAATAAAAGGGGGGTTGATTCCATAATCACTTCTGAAGGAGAGAATTAAAGGGGGGTTGATTCCACAATCACTTCACCACCACCGCACTCTGCGTCGCGCTAAGCCCGTTCCCCTCCATCTTAAGCAGATAAACCCCTGCTGGCAGCCAGGAAGCATCCCATATC
>MWJR01000078.1 GCA_002127415.1 Calditrichaeota bacterium AABM5.125.24 | reverse complement strand
CAGCCCCGAATTCGTCTGGATACCGGCCCCCTGCTTTCGCAGGGGCATGCTTCGCCGGTCCGACAAGTGTCTACAATAAAGTGCCCTGATTAGTAATAGGTGCAGATAATCTTTTACACTTAGTAGGATGGGTGAAGTGAAACGAACCCATCATTTTATGTATCCCTAAAGTGGGTTTCGCTACGCTTCACCCACACTACTTCTGTCAAGTATTTTCTGCCCCAAGCAATAAGTGTGACGGCACAACTTACTCACCAGTCTGTGACCAACAAACATCACTTAACCCCCGAAAAGAGACTCTGAGCTATAAATCCGGCGATGGGCGGGAAGAAGAAGGTGCACGCCAGCCTGATCAGGGCAAACTTCCAACCTAATATCCCTATCTCCATGGGGATCCTTCCAACAGCTATGAGCGACCAGCCGGTCAGGAAGGCGACCATAGTTCCGATGCCGGCACCGGCCCCCATAAGCCCGGCCGCGATAGGCAGGTTCACATACGGTCCGCCGGGGGACAGACCGCCGGCCACAGTGCCAATGATCAACCCGCGAAGACCCGATTCGACGCCTATCAATCTCGCCAACAGCTCCCGCGGCATGAGCACCTGCAACATCCCTGCCACAATAAAGGCAAAGATCAGCAGCGGCACTATATTGATCATCAAATTCAGGCCGGTTTTCAAGCCGACCAGATGCTGCCCCTGACCCTTCTGGTATCCGATATAAAGAAGCACAACGGCGAGTGCCCCCAGAATCAGCGTTGGGATTAACATCTTACTGTTCCCCGTTTTTGATTCAGCTTTCCCGGTCATCCCAGACCGACCTTATCTTTGACCGCCGCCAGAACCCTCTCAGCGGTTGGCCGAACCCTGGCGGCGCCGTCTGTCAACAGAGAATCGATGTGAGCCGGGTCTCGCATCAGCTCCTTATAGCGGGACTGTAGCGGCCCCAGACCTTCAACAACCACTTCTGCCAGTTCCCTCTTGAGATCAACGTATCCCTTGCCTTCAAACCGGGCTTCAATGTCGGCCCTGTTCCGTCCTGTGAACAGCTCGTAGATGACCAGCAGGTTGTAAATGCCGGGACGTTTCAGGTCGAAGCGGATCTCGCGCAGCGAGTCGGTGGTGGCACGCATTATCTTGGTGCGGATGTCGTCGGGTGGGTCGAGCAGGTTGACGGCGTGCCCCTGCCGCTCCTCGCTCTTGCTCATCTTTATGGTGGGGTCGTCCAGCCCCATAATACGCGCGCCGATATCGGGCATCACCGGTTCCGGCAACCTGAAGGTCTCGCCGTAGATGGAATTAAACCGCTGGGCGATGTCCCGGGTGAGCTCGACGTGTTGCTTCTGGTCCTCCCCGACCGGCACGTAGTCTGTATCGTAGAGCAGGATGTCGGCCGCCATCAGAGCCGGGTAGTCGAACAGCCCGACGCTGACCTGCCCCTTCTGGTCCTTCGACTTCTCCTTGAACTGGGTCATCCTCTGCATCCAGCCCATCGGGGTAAAGCAGTTCAGTATCCAGGCCAGCTCGGCGTGGGCCTCCACCTGCGACTGGACAAAGACCGTTGATTTCCCAGGGTCTATCCCCACGGCGAAGAGCAGACCGGCCACTTCGCGGGTCTTGACCCTCAGGTTCCCGGCCTCCTGAGGAATGGTGATGGCGTGCAGGTCAACGATGCAGAAGATGTTGTCAAACTTATCCTGCGAGGCAACCCAATGCCGCATCGCACCGAGGTAATTCCCGATGTGTATGTTGCCTGTGGGTTGAATGCCGGAAAATACCCGTTTTTTCATCACATGCTCTTCATTAAATGCATCCCGGATTCATCGAATCCGGGTTAATCCGCAATCCGAAATACCAAATCCGAAATCCCGTAATATCGGGATTACTTTTTCCTGAATGCCACCTCTATCGGCACGCCTCTGAACCCGTATCGGTCACGGATGAGCCGCTCGGCAAAGCGTCGATACTGCTCCCCGATAAGCTCGGCGTGGCTGGCGAAGAAGGCAAACCCCGGCGGTGAGGTCTTGACCTGCGATCCGTATTTGACACTGACGAATTTCCCCTTGACAGCCGGCGGTGGGGTGCGGATCAGCAGTGGGAGTATCTCATCGTTCAGCCTGGATGTCGAAATGCGCCGCTCACGCAGGCCTTTGACCGCGAAGGCCTCTTCGATGACCTTCACCGACCGTTGACCTGTGAGCGCCGAGATAAACAGGACCGGCACCCATCCGAAGCCAGGGGCTCGCCACCGCCACTCCTCGATCCATCGGTCGGCACTTTTAGGGTCCTTCTCCACTGCGTCCCACTTGTTGACCGCAAGGGCCACTCCCACCCCCGCATCGGCTGCCTGACCCACCAGCCGGATGTCACCCTGGGTGAAACCGACTGTGCCGTCCACCAGCACCGCCGCCACTTCGCATCGATCCAACGCCCGCAGTGCTCGCAGAGTGCAGTAGAACTCGAGCCCCCTCTGCCCGAACCGCTTCCGCTTCAGGCCGGCTGTATCGATCAATCGGACAGACCGTCCCTGGTGGTGGACGATGGTGTCAACTGCGTCGCGTGTAGTGCCGGGAGTCTCCGAGACCACCATCCGGCCTGAACCCGCCAGTCGGTTGACCAGCGACGATTTGCCGCTGTTCGGCGCGCCGATAATAGCCAGTGCCAGCTCAGCCTCACACGGTGCGGCGGGCGAAACCGGCTTGAGCTCTCTCAGCCGCCGGGCGAGTATGTCAAGCAGGTCAGCCACCTGATAGCCGGTGCGGGCCGAGACCGGATGCGGATCCCCCAATCCGACCTGCGGCAGCTCCCAGGCCAGTCCAACCCCGGTCGTGTCATCGACCTTGTTGGCCACAAACATGGCTGGAACGCCTCGCTGATTTATGGTGCGAGCCAGCTCCCGGTCGATATCGGACGGTGCCGACTGCGCATCGGCGACAAGAAGCACCAGGTCGGCCTCCTCGGCAGCCACCAGCGTCTGCTCCCTGACCGCCGCCGTCAGCTCGTCACCCTTGCCCGCCGGAAGGTAGCCGCCGGTGTCAACCAGGGTGAACCGGACGCCGTTCCACTCCGCCTCGGCGTAGTGGCGATCCCGGGTCACCCCTGGCTGAGGATCCACCACCGCGGCCCGGCGGCGGATGATACGGTTGAACAGTGTCGATTTGCCCACGTTCGGCCTACCGACTATGGCGACTATCGGCAACGGCATAATTTAACGCTAATTCAGTTAAGGGACAACCTTCGGTTTTGGGCTTTTAGCTTCAGGATATTTAACTGGTAGGGGCGTTATTCATAACGCCCGCATCGGGCGCGATAAGCATGTCCCTGCGAAAGCAGGGATCGCGCCCCCACCTAAATACTCAAACCCGGAGCAAAAAAGAGGATGAAGCGTCCTCTTCCGGCTGCGTCCTCATCCTCTCTCGAGCGGCTGACGGGTCTCGAACCCGCAACTTCCAGCTTGGGAAGCTGGTACGCTACCAGTTGCGTCACAGCCGCAGATAAGAGGCCTCTGGCCTCGGGCCTCCGGCCTCAGGTAAATATATCCCTTTGTATCGATTAAGACAACAAGAAACCGACTACTTCACCAGTGTCAGCTTCAGTGTTGCTGTCCGCTCTGCCCAGTCGAGTCTGGCGAAATAGATCCCAGAAGGAAATTCAGCCGCATCCCAGACGGCTGAGTGGTAACCGGCTGGCCTTTTACCATCGACCAGGCGGGCGACCATCCGACCGGTCAAATCATATATCGCCAGGCGGCCCCGCCCCTGCTCGGGCAGTGAGAACCTCAGACGGGTCAGGGCATTGAAAGGATTCGGATATATAGAAAGCAGTTCGACTTCGGGTTGTATGTCATTTTCCCATCTTTGTGTAAACATTTTCTGGTGGTAGTAAAAGGCTCCTATATCCGCGCGGGTGTCATCGGGATCAAGTGGGCTGTCCGGGTCGCCGGCATCGATACAGGGAGAATCCTCGCGTAACTGGGGATCAAATGGTTCAATTGACATTAGATGAGGATCTTCCGTTAGATTGGTTGAATCAAGTTCAAAGTGTAAATTATTCCCTCTGTTTATCCAACCCAATATATAATCATAGCCATGAACACAATTGTACCTAACCGATGGTAAATTTTCAGGGGAATGACCTAAAAAATGAAATAATTGGCAGCTATCAGCCGTAGCAAGAAAGATGTTATTTATAAGCCTGTATTCATAATCATCACCTGAATAAGATGCATTAATAAAGACTGTAGAATTTATCCGTTGTCCAAAACTATCATGTAATGTCGTATTATTGGTAAAGTTAAATTCATTTATATTGTTTATATTAATGGGGTCAGATTATAGATGACATTACTATGCAGCGGCATAGGACACATATTCGCCCCTAAAGTAGTTGCG
>MWJR01000257.1 GCA_002127415.1 Calditrichaeota bacterium AABM5.125.24 | reverse complement strand
ATAATGTAGACGATAGATACAATATTACATGCAAACAATCACCCCCCCTTACTCCCCCCCTGCAATAGCAGGGGGGGGACTTAAGGAGTTTGCACTGTCAACTATTAGTTGCCCTGATTAATATTAAAAACGCCAGGCAGCGGACATCCATGGATTCTGGAGAAATCTTCGCGTCTTTGCGCCTTTGCGTGAGACTATTATCACTCCGCTTCGAGTATCTCGATCTCGATCTTGCCGATGATACCAGCCAGTTCTACGGCATTGGTCATATCCCCGGCGACCAGTGCGATCCTGGCGGCGTCAGCGCTCCTCTGGCCGAAGGTGGGGTCGAATTCGACCCAGCAACCATCCGCCCAGCCTGCCGGCCAGGCATGGTAGTAGAAGTAACCCGCCTGATATACCACCCCCATCATTATGCGGCTCGGTATGCCGAGTGACCTGGCCAGGGCGGTGAAGAGAACCGAGTGCTCGTTGCAATCGCCTTCCCTGGTTTCGAGGACGGCCAGTGCCGACGGTATCCCCGCGGACGGACGTTTCTTAATCACCTCGAAGACCCAGTCGGCAAGCCGCTCCAGGCTGTCGAGGCGGCTTGTCCCATCCATCATCGCCCCCTTTGCCGCCTGACGAATCCGTCTCTCGCGGCTCTCGATAAAGGGTGCGTCGCGGGTGTAGCCCTCGAGCTCCTCGTCCGGAGTGTCACGCGTTTCGGATACGGTTGACACCTCAATTATCCCCTGTTCAGGGTGGATCAGTCTCTGCCGATAGCTTGCTTTAGCTACATCATCAAGATCGACCCCGGTCAGTCGGTATCTGGCTCGGCACACCTTACGGGGCGCCTCAACCGACCCTTCCGGTTTGATGGCATATATAGCCAGGAAATCCACCTGGCCGAGGTCGTCACCGAGGTCGAGCGCCCGCTCCATCTCCTCCCGCCTTATCACCATTCCCATCGGGCCGAACTCGGCCAGGGTGTTCCCCTCTTCGTCCACGTAAAGGGTGCTCTCGAACCCGGCCATCCGGGTGGTCAGCTTCCTGGCGGTCACCTCTTTACCCATAAGCCAATGCTGCCGCTCCTGGGCGCCGATTACGACAAGGTCCTGCATCTTGGCTGAGATCGGATCGAAACCGGCCAGCTTCAGGGAATCCCCAGTCCCCAGCCTTCCGGCCTGCAGGAGCGGCTTGATTGCCTGGCTGAGATACAGCGGCTCCGGAGCGGGGATGAATCGCTCGGTTGTTTTCCCGCCGGCGGTCACCTGAACCGAGAGCACCCGATTATCGACCTGGCCGGAGAAGGCGGTTGTGTAAGGGTCGGCGTTGAGGCTGCCCTTGAATGAGACCATTGCCAGGGTGCTGTCGGTGACCACCGTCATACGCAGCAGCATCACCTGGGAAGCCCCCATCATCGACCCGGTCAGGCGTGAGAACTCACGAATCTCATAGCCGCTGGAGGCGAGAGGCTCAAGCTCGCTGTGCACGTAACCCACCTTCTGTCCACTCAGGTAGATCCCCATCCAGCTCGATTCGGATTCGAGCTGAACCCGCTTCAGCAGTTCCTCCGGTGCCAGCAGCCCCCCTTTCGGAGAGTCGAGCAGCCCCAGAGCCAGAACCGCAACCATCCCACCCCAGAGGATGTATATTGGCCACCAGATGAGTCGCTTTAATGTCATTCTGTATGTAAATATCGTTAATGACGAGGCGAGAATCGATGTTTTTCAATATCAGGCGTATGTTCTTGCCTGTAACGACCTGCCTTCAGGAACCTGCCTCTAATATAACCTAATATGTTGGCCCAGATATGAAGCATTCGCAGAGGCTGGAAACGGAGCTTGAACTTCCCGCCCCGCAACCTCTCCCAGTTCAGCAGCAGGCAGGTAGGCGAAAGGAGCGCTTCAAATAATACATAACATATCCCTTTGGGTCTGGTTTCTTTCCTCCACTTATCATTCAGGAAATGCTTGGCTATTTGCGCGTTGCCTATCCCATACCAGTAACCACGCCTCCAGAGTGTTTGCAGGTTATTCGGTGGTGGGTGGTAAACGCCGGCTCCTCCCGCCAGCACAACCCTCCCCCCTTCTTCCCGCAGCCTGTCTCTGAACTCAGGGTCCTCCCCTGCTGTGAGCCGCTCATCAAACCCGTTCAGTCGGGTAAAGTGAATCCTTCTTATTGCACAACACAGGGTAGTTGCGAGATCACCTTCAACCGTGTTAGATGGTATGTTCACTAAATTATGTGGAATTTGCCTAATATAAGACTTCTGAAACCGTGAAATATCTTGGGGCGGTTGTATAGCTGCGCCGCTTAACCAGACCGTCTCATCACTCAACAGGGCTTTTACGATTGACTCCAGGGTGTTAACATTACACGGCCAGCCGTCATCGTCGGCGAATATCAGCAGTTCTGCAGGTGTGGAATCCGCACCCAAGTTCCGCGCAGCAGCGGGATTCTGGGCGCCTCGAACCACAATCAGCTCATCCGGAAGCCAGCTCTGGTTTCCCCATCGCTCTAACAATCTATCCGCATCAACCCCGGCAGAACCGCCCCGCGTGGGGACGATCATCGCGGAAGAAGGGTGCTCTTTGGTCAAAACCACTGTCAAATCGTGTCCGCTCGACTCTTCATAATATTGCGTATCATCTCTATATCGGCGCGACTTATAAATCCTGTTATGAGAACCAGACTGAAAAATATCGCCGGAATAAAGAACACTCCAGGCAAAAGGCTCAGGCCCATGGCTTTAGCGGCATATCCGGCAGCCAGAGCACAACCCACCGGTAACAACAGTGAATTAAACCATAACCTCCCTGCATAAGTTATCTGCCTGAAGAATAGAGATATAGGAAACATAATAAAATACGTTATCAATGTAGCGAATACAGCTCCCATTAGGCCAAACTTTGGGATTAAGATAAAGTTCGAACCGACACTGACAACCGCCTGGATGCCGTATATCAGCATCAACATTATCTGTCTGCCGGACGCAATTAACGTATAGTTGAATGCTACACCGCCGAACCACAGCACAGAGACCCAGATTAGAGTCGTCAGGACAGGCGCCGAGGCGCTGTAAGCATCCCCACTCAGTATCTGAACTATGGCCCCACTGTAAGATGCGACCACCACCGCTATCGGAAGGGAGAGACAAAACATCGTGCGGTAGCTAAGTTTTACCAGAGCGAGAAATCCCTCCTCTGATTGGCGATACATTCTGGAGATAATCGGTAAGGCGGCGAATATAAATACGGTCGGAATAATGGCAAGTGCATCCACCAACCTCATAGGCAGTGCGAACAATCCGACCTCACGCTCTGTTAGAAAATATTGCAACATCACCAGATTTATCTTGGTGTAAATCATCCCCAGACCGCCCGCTATCGCCAGCGGCCAGACCTCCTTAAAAAGATATCCGATAACCTCCGGGTTCCAGTCGGGCAGCATTCGGTATCTTAACCTGAGGTTCAAACCACCCTGAGCTGCTGTAGCGCTCATCTCTGAGAACAGCTGAATCAGTATGACCACAGTAACTCCACCGGCGATGTAAAAAACCGGCTGTTTTGTCAGGCTCGTCGCCCCATCAGCTGAGCTCATCAATATCCATATAATCAACAGAACAAAGAACAGCAGCCTCCCTGACAGGTTTATAACTGAGGCCGATGTCATACGGAAATCGACCTGGTAGGGGACGTCCCAGACCATCCGAACTGAGCCCATCGAAAACGAGACGAACAGGGTCAGGGCCGCGACGCAGCAGACCCACGTCGGCAGGCTGGAGATGGGAAATATAATGATTATTGCACAGGCCAGTGTGAAGGCAAAGAGCCCGGCGATGAGCTTCAGTGCCAGACCGTTGCGGTAGATGACCTCCCGACTGTCAGGGCGGGAGACCATATCGCGAACCAGGATGTCATTCAGACCGTTGACGTTAAACAGGGTGAACAGTATCAGAAAGCCGAACAGGAATGCGTAAC
Source organism: Calditrichaeota bacterium AABM5.125.24 (assembly GCA_002127415.1). Taxonomy (GTDB): domain Bacteria; phylum Electryoneota; class AABM5-125-24; order Hatepunaeales; family Hatepunaeaceae; genus AABM5-125-24. Next base: position 525 of record MWJR01000257.1, on the reverse strand, counting down.
GACCGAATTCATCGGGGCCGAGCGCTCTGGTGAGGATGATAATCGTGGCCAGGGTGACCATCTGCGAGGCTATCCTCAGGACGAACATCCCCCCCAGGGAATGTCCCACCGTGGGAAGTTTTTCCTGATGGTTTGTTTTGGTAAGCCGGGTCATTCTTTAAGTTACCATAACGGCAATTCAAGGTTGGAGATCGGGTTAACATACCATAAAGAAGGTGTCAAGTTGCTATTGACACCTTCTTTGCAGAGTTCCTGAAAGCCATTCCGAAGCCACTTGAGATCCTTCACTTCGTTCAGGATGACAATGGGCAACTGTTTTTCGCACCAATTTATAAGTGTGACAGCACTGATACGATGTGACGGTGGGGGCGTGATTTATGACGCCCGACACGGGCGAGATAAATCACGCCCCTACCAGAAAATTTTCTGACCCAAAGCCCAAAGCCCAAAGCCTAAAGCCCGGAGCCTACGGCAGATGAACGACCTTGACCGTCCGGGCCTCTTCACCGACGGACAGCTTCACCA
>MWJR01000320.1 GCA_002127415.1 Calditrichaeota bacterium AABM5.125.24 | reverse complement strand
TGGCAGTTTTCAACTGCTGATGCAAGGATCAAATTGAAACGTCTTTACCCGTCATTATTGCTGTGACATAACACTAGTGTAGTGGTGGTGATCAGTCAGGAGGCACCCCACAGTGGGTCAAGCCTGAAAGCCACCAACAGGACCCTGGCAAGCCGCAGTTTCTCAAGGACTGGCGTGCATTTGAGTAGACCATGCGGGATATATACAGAGCATGAGGGGTAGTGTGGGTTAGCTAATGATCAATTGTAAACGGCGGTCGGAAACTTCAGCGATTTCCGGCCGCGCCTATATCTTGCTTTCAATGTCAGTGAAGACTTATTATACTAAAGGACCAATCATTTCTGTAGGAGTTATAAATGGGAACACTCGCGACTCCTTCCACGGCGATGTCTTCCTCAACGGAGAAGCGTAGTTGGGTAATTCCTTTGACCCTCGGTGCGTTGTGGGGGCTGTCGGAAGTATTACTCTATCACTTTCTTAAGGGGACCAAAGCCCCGTTTACATCACCGTTCCTGGCTGCGGTTGCGATGGGGTATATGGCAGCCGGCTGGAAGCTCTTCCCGCGCTGGTGGACACCGTTCGCTATGGGTGCTGTGGCGGCGATATGTAAGCTGTCAATACCCGAACTCTCACATTGCTTTGGTGGTGGACTCTGCAAGGGGATAGGCGCGGCAGGGGATGGACTGGCGTTCGGGCTGGTGGTGCTCGCTATGGGATACCGCAGGACCGGCTTTCCCCGTGTTGTAGTTGCCTCCGCCGTGGCCGCTGTGTTGGGCTTATTCATCATCTCCTGTAGTCTGACCTACATAGCGCACACCGACTGCTTTGGCGGCATCGGTCTGGCGCGCATCGGCGGCTATGTGCTGTCGAGGGGTTCTTACGCAATGATCTTCAGTGCAATCACCGCCGCACTGGCGTGGAAGATAGCAGGTGAGAAACGACCTGAATCCGCGTTCAGGCCGGCTTTGTGGCGCATCGCCGGACTTGCCGCACTCCTGTCCGCTCTGCTGCTCAATACAACACTTTGAACCACACAACCAGGGCAGGAGGACTCGGATGAGAATATCGCATCAATTCACTACCTTTTCCCAGGTAGCGAAGCTGATCTATCTTTGGTCTATCTTGCCGCTTGCCCTCGCTTGCACAGTCAACGAAGCGACAGCGGAGGAGCTGACGAAAACAGTCGGCGACAGCGGACAGGTCGTCCATATACTGGATGAAGTTGTGGTCTATCTAAAGCGCCCATCAAAGCAGCCGTATGTCGTCTCCGAGATTACAGCGCTTGAGATAGAGGAACTCGGCGCGGACACTTTCGCCGATGTGCTCAAGTATGAGACGGGGCTGGTAATCACAGACGGCAAGAAAAACCGTTCTGATCTTCGTATCCGCGCCTTTACCTCGCAGCAACCGCTGCTTCTTCTGGACGGAAGACCGCTGAACACCGGATATATGGGGAGCGTGGACCTTTCGCTGCTGCCCGTCGATCTGATCGAGAAGGTGCAGGTGATAAAAGGTCCTGCGAGCGTCGCTTACGGTGCGAACAGCCTCGGCGGGGTTATCAACATCATCACGCGCACCAGCGCCCCGGAACCGTTGAAAGTGCGTTTCAAGTCGCTGTTCGGTGACAATGCTTACAGACTCCTGTCCGCCGGGGTTGCCGGGAATTGGAATGACTACCATGTCTGTATAAATGCCGAGGAACTGCACCGCAACGGATACACACTCAGCTCGGATTTCATTCCGACCGAGCTTGAGAACGGCGACCTCCGCGAAAACAGCGACCATCTTCGCCGAGGGGCGAACCTCAAGATCGGACACAGACTCCCGAATGGCGGGCGATATTCACTATCGTTAGGTCATATATGGGCGGAAAAAGGGCTGCCGAGCTCCATCTACAAACCTAAATACTGGCGGTTCACAGATTGGAACCGGACCACAGGGACATTCACCGTTGGGCTGCCGGCGCTTGAAACGTTTACATTTAGAGGCAATATATTCGGTAACCTATACGACGATGAACTCATCACCTATCGGGACAGAGGCTATTCAAGCGAACGGATTAAAAGTAACTCAATTATGGAGAGTCGGACTTTCGGCGGATCGGCGGAGGCAATTGGGAAACCTGCTGAATCACATGAACTGACGTTCGGCATTCGCGGGCAACAGGACCACACAAGAAGACAACAAAACAGCGGTGAGCCATGGGAACAGTATGAGACAGAGACGGCATCATTATTCGTTCAGGACAGATATGACATAACCCCAGGAACATCAGTAACAACGGGATTGGGAATTTACGGGTTCAAGAAGGAGGACGATCGATCCTGGTCAGCGCCTGTCTGCCCGATGGCAAGCGTCGCCCATGAGTTACCTTCCGGATATACGTTCAGGCTCGCCGGTTCCCGCGGGGTGCATTTCCCGTCCATGCACAACCTCTACAGCAGCACGAATGGCAACCCAGACCTGAAGCCCGAAGAGGCGTGGAAGATTGAGGCCAGCGCGGAGAAGACCTTCACACATAACGCCCAAAGATTCCTGCATCCCGAATTAATCCTTTTCGTGAACTTCACAGGGAACCAGATAGACAAATTCCCTGTAACGCTGGATTCTTCCCTGTACTGCAACATCCGCGAACTCGAGACCTGGGGGGTTGAGATGAACCTAAGCGGAAGCTTCTCCCGCTGCATTTCCGGTGGACTCTCGCTTGCGGCGATGAAATGGGAGGCCGACGAACTGACGATCTTCAACGTCCCGAATCTGAAGCTTTCGGCATATCTAAGGTTCCGCACCGCATACAACACCGAGATTTATACATACTGGACATATTTCGGCGAGCGGGATGGAGACGATGAAAGCGGGGGGATAACGGCTATGCCTGATTATACAGTCGGCAATGTAAATGCTGAACAACCGATTCTGTCGTGGCTGTCGGTCAGGGTCGAGGTTCGCAATATCCTGGACACCTACTGTGAGGAAGAATACGGGTATCCGGGACCGGGTCGTCAGTTCTTCGCAGGGCTGAATATGAATCAGTAGTCGGTCATATTGTTTTATCAAATACTCCACGTTGCTGTTTTAAGGCATCCAGCCGATTGTCCTCTAAACCCTTTTTATGCAACATCCAGTAACAGCGTCAGGTTTTACGTCTTCATTATTGTTCATAGCGGGGTATGCACGCGAAAGAAAGTGAAAAATCTTACATTTACAGCCCGCTATGAACATACGACTTTACTGGTGATGGATTACTTGGAACACGGGGCTTCGTCCCCTTCGCTCTGTCTGCGTCGCGAACGCGACAAGCAGGTTCCCATCCTAGCTCAGGCAAACACAGACGTAAAATGAGGACAACCCAAGTGAAACCTAAGTGGAGACTCAAAACAATGAAGAGACATTTTGAGCGACCAGCGAGGCTATCGATACTATTTATCATCGCGAGCCTGTCCTTAGTCATTTCGCCACTCCACCATTTCGTTGGAGCGCAAGCAACAGGGGAGTCGCGACCACCGATTTCTGCTAGTGGCATCATCTGGGGGAACTCCCTTAATCTCCTTATTTCAATTCACGTCTTGGAATTTGACCCGAACCTATGTGGAGTTCGCTTTGATACATCTCTTTTGCGGTCTGACGATCTATCTACAATCTATGGCGCAATCAAGGAAAAGATTGTATATAAGGATGGAAAGAGGCCTATTGGTATCCTGTACCCTAAGGATGGACCTTACATTCGCCTTACACAGGACATGAAGAAGAGCGAAACCGTTCCGTTGAGGTTCCGTGAGGAGAGCTTGGTTCGGATAATATGTGATTTCAGAGTCAGCGGTCTCGATTTCCAGTACAGTTGCGTTGACACCAAAATAAAGGAGCTTGCAGACAGCACGATCAGTTTGGTTGTTTTTGCCGATGATAATGTGATTGATAGTCTTCGCTCTGTGCTTGCGAAACAAAACTATGTCAAGTTTGTTGGTAGATTTGGTGTTAGTTCGGAAGGAGGTTTTAGATCTGTAGCACCACACCGGAGCAAGACAATGCAGGTGGATTTAGCTCAAGGTGAGCCAGGTCGAGATGAGGCAGACGAACATTTCGTTTATCCACATGAAAATCAGGATATTTATCAAACAATCATAATTGCGCTAGAAGAGAATGAAGATCCACTGGATGAGGACGATGAAATAGGAGTTTTTACTCCGGGTGAAGGTGGAGTCTTGGCGGGAGTAGCTAACTTTCAAGAAAGAAGTGGGCGAGCAGAAGTCCCGCTTCGGCGGCAAAGATCAGCAATGGCTGTGCGCCGACTGTACCGTCATAGGCTTTGCCCATACCCTGGCGCTTTGGACCCTCCGCTTTGATTATGGTGGCGTCAGCGTCGAGGGTCAATTGGTCATAATCGCCCAGCAGGAGCAACTGCCGGTTCAACTCATCCTCAACGCGGGTCAGGGCCTGGAACTGCTCCTCTTCGGTCTATACCAAGGGCTTTAGCGACTTCGATGACAACTGACAGACCG
>MWJR01000255.1 GCA_002127415.1 Calditrichaeota bacterium AABM5.125.24 | reverse complement strand
GAATTCGGGGCTGTCTGGATTCCGACCCCGGATCAAGTCCGGGGCAGGCTCTGCGTCGGAATGACAGAGCTCAATGTTAACTATAAAATGCCCCCATTAATAAGATGCCGGTGATGGGAGGAATGGAAGTTCAGACAGAAATGAAGCGGCGTGGAATAGATATACCGGTGATAATCTTAAGCCGCCTATAGCTCTATGGATACGGCAATTCAAGCCATTCGCTTCGGTGCCTATGATTACCTGACAAAACCTTTCGATCTTGATTGGTTAAGAATCCTCACTGAAAGATGTCTGGATGAATCGCGCCTCAAGCGGGAACTTGAACCGCCGAATCCGTCGGCCGACTGACTGTCCACTATTGTCACGTGCCACCACTTGACAGTTGAAAAGATATATTGAGGAGGTAGGTGCGGCACTCTTGCCGCGCCTTTGCCCTACAGAGCCTGCCCCAGCGAAAGCTGGGGAGTGTCGGGCCTACCTGCCGCGTCCTGTCTTAAAAACCCTCCGATCCAGAACACCATAAGAGGTGAAACTGCCGCGCGTAGTCAAACGTATGGACAGGACTACTGTGATGGCGGTGCCTGAGAAAATGGCGATCATAATGGCTATCTGATATTTGATGGCCGTCATCGGGTTGGCGCCGCCCAGAATTACCCCGGTCATCATCCCGGGCAAGAGGACCAGACCGATGGTCGCCACAGTGGCTACTATGGGCATCAGGGCAGCCTGAATAGCATCGCGCAGGAAAGCTCGGATTGCCTCCTGCAGCCGAGCCCCCTGTGCAAGGTGATGCTGGAAAGCCTTCTCATTCTTTCGGACAGCTTCATAGAAATTGCTGATCCCGATTATGTCAGCGCGCAGGCAGTTGCCCAGAATCATCCCGCCGACGGGAATGACATATTGGGCATCCATCAGGTGAGGCGGTCTTATAACTGTGCTTATAATAAACAGAAGAGATATAGCGGTTCCGGCCAACAGTGCGACAAACAAGGGTCCCGCAAATCTGATCAGCCTGAGACCACACCCTCGCGCAATTGAAGCATCTGCCACAACGATCATAACCACCAGCCAGGCGCCATTAAGCCAGGGATAGTTCAACTTAAAGACTGTCTGCAGATACAGCCCGACAAAGAGCAATTGCAGCGTCATACGCACCACCGCCAGGACCGTCTGACCCACAATAGGAATGCGATGCCACAGAATTATTCCCAGGGGAAGGGCAAGCAACGCATAGCCGACAGCCAGCCTCAACGTGCTTATCTCAGCTATCTTCATTTCTTATCCCTGTCACTTAAGTAAGGCAATTCGACGATACGATCTGAGCAGGAATGCTCTTCGGGATCGTGCGACACTGAAAGCACTGTGATCTCGCTGTCCGAATATAAATACTCACGCATTACCTGTCTGCTGCTTTTGTCCATGGCCGAGGAGGCTTCATCAAGCAGGAAAATCGGTCTATCGAGCAAGATAGCGGAAACAAGTCCGACGCGCTGTTTCTCGCCGCCTGACAAATCTGTTATATCCTTATCGAGCAGTTCAGCGGGCAGCAGAAACCGCTCAAATAGTTCCGGTAAACGGGCCAGATTTCCCTTCAAATGATAGTTGGTGCGATAGGCAAACGGGCGTTCCAATATCTCCCGAACCTGCCCGACGCCCAGATCAGGCTCCTGAGCCACATAGGCTATCCGTGTCCTCAGTCTCCAGATTGATTCGCCGGTAACCGGTTCGCCGGCAATGTGAATAGAGCCCTTCTCTGGAACAACAAAGCCCAGGACACAACGCAGGATGGTAGATTTGCCCGAGCCTGACCTGCCCGTCAGGATGACCTTCTCGCCAGGTGCGAGGCATAGCGAGAATTCATCAATGACGCACCTATTATCGAACCATACGGTCAGTTTGTCAATTCCAATTGCCGTGTTCTGTTTCAAGGTCCTACCCCACCTGCAGTATTATGTGTCATCCCGACATCCCGACACTTCGGGATGACACCACGCTTTCATGCCATTTTTCAGGTTTTTCAACACTCTCAAGTTAGATGTTGATCAATGGTGAGGCAAGCGTCGACCTGGATTTTACGACCTGACGTTTCAGGTAATCCTCTACGACAGGCGTTACTGGATCACGGCCACCGGCGACCACAAGATCCTGATACAATACAAGGGCATATCGAATGCCAGGGGTGGTGGCACTGCGTGGGACAACGCTGTCCCTTACGCCTCAGTGGGCATATCCAGCCCGGAGGGAACCACAGGGATCAGTTATACATTCAACAATGAATATCCGGTGACCTCCGCACCGACATATATTCCCCCCTCTTCCTTGTTCCATATCCACTCTAAGAGCGCCTCCCGTCCAGCATTACCGAATACGGTCCGCATTCGTATTCGCTGCCTTCCTTCCCATTATGATGGTAGGTGCGGCACTCTTGCCGCGCATTTGCCCGACAGAGCCTGCCCCAGCGAAAGCTGGGGAGTGTAGTGCCTACCATTTTGCCCTATGACGCTCATCCTTCCTGGAGCTGAACACACTCGGCAGGGTTGAAACCGTCAAGGTTGCCCTTATCCGATAAGTGATTCGATTCTCTATCTTCATCATTCACCTGTTAACACTACTTCGTTAAGTGATCGCTGTCATTGCCTATGACTTCCCCGACATCCCCGCCTGGACCTACGACCTGTCGGGACGTGAGGTGGCTACCATCGCTTCCGACCGCTTCAGCGCCGGTGTGCACCGCCTCTGGTGGGATGCGGACGGTCTGCCGAGCGGGGTCTATCTTATCCGCCTGACCGCCGGAGATAATACCCGAGACGCAAAGGTGATCCTGATCAGGTAGAGATATAAGGTAACGATGAAATAAACTATTGGCTATCGACTGTTGCCACGCTGTGAATCACAGCTTATATTACATGTTCGATTATTTGATAATAACCGTCGAAATCCAACCTGTTTCGGCATAAAGAGTTCGAGATCATTTGACGGCGGGTATCCGTTGTCAGCTGGAGGGAGATCTGCATCTGAGAGGCTTAAAGCTCTCATTTCAGGTGTTCTCCTCGTATCTCATACCTGAATCTCATTTGTTCTGCTCTTCACATTCCGGAGTTGACCTCCGTCACCCCATCGTCTCGTCAAACTTGATTACCATAAGGTTCAAAGTGATATGTTCGGCTCCGCAATCATCCGTAATGAGTAGGGGCGATGTTAAACATCGCCCCTACTAAACTCACAAGTGGTCCGGTGACAGAGGAGATGAAAGAGTAAACAGATGATCAGTAATCGATAATCGACAATTGGTAATTGACGCCGTTTCTGTAAAGGTCCAGTATGGGCATTGAAAGATCCCTGAACGCGCCAATCAGAACCTTGTTGAAGATGTTGCTCGATGTTGGCGCATTCATCCTCGCCCTCGTTATCAGCTATCTGATCCGCTTTCCTTTAGACAGCTTCTCATACTATTTCGGCGAGATCGCCCCCTTAGCTCCAGTCTTCCTCTTGATCCGGCTTGGTTGCTTTATCCTGTTCAAGTTGTATAAGACGATGTGGCGTTACTCGGGCGTTCATGCCCTCGTCAGGATAATCGAAGCCACTACGCTCGGAAGTCTGGTGTTTATTGGACTGGCCTACTTCGCCAGCCGAACCGGTCTGCCGCGCTCTGTAATGATGACCGACTGGATGCTGGTCATATTCCTCACCGGCGGCACACGTCTTTCGATAAGATATATATTCTCAGTGAATTGGGATCCGGGCAGATCCACCAGAGCAACCCACCGCGTGCTCATCTGCGGTGCGGGAAAGGCCGGAGAACTACTGCTCAGGAACATCGAGAGCTCCAGAAATGCGAACATTGATGTGATCGGATTTCTGGATGATGACCCGCTTAAGAAAGGTCAATACATTCACAATAAGCGCGTGCTTGGCGATCGAAGCGACATCGGCGAACTGGTCAAGAAACACGATATCACCGAGATATACTTTACCATCCCGAGACTGTCCGGGGCTGAGACCAGGGAGCTGTTGAAGGGCATCCGGGATCAGATAAGTGAAGAGGTTGGTGTTAAAACCATCCCCGGCTTGTCAGACCTGATAAACGGGCGTGTAACCTTCAATCAGTTGAGGAGGTTTAATATCAAGGACCTGCTTCGCCGCAAGCCGGTTCATCTCGATTTCACCCCGGTAAAGGAGTTGATTAAGGGCAGGTCGGTTCTGGTGGCTGGTGGAGGTGGCAGCATCGGGATGGAGCTCTGCAGGCAGATCGGCAGATTTGATCCCGAGCGGCTCTTGATCCTGGATAACAGTGAATACAACCTGTATACCGCAGAGGAGGTCATTAAGAGGCAGTATCCGAGCCTTAACCTGACCTGCCTGGTTGCCGATGCCTGCAATGAGGCGCTGATGAGAAAGAGCTTCGATCGATACAGTCCTGACCTGGTGTTCCACGCCGCTGCATATAAGCATGTGCCGCTTATGGAGATGAACCCCTGGTCAGCCGTCCATAACAATCTACAGAGCACCTTTACAC
>MWJR01000121.1 GCA_002127415.1 Calditrichaeota bacterium AABM5.125.24 | reverse complement strand
AAATCCTCGGCTTCTGACTTCTCCTGCTTTTCGACGCGAGAGGACTCCTTTACCTGGTCGAGCCCCAGCATCTCCTGGGCGGTCTGTACTGACATGACGCCCATCTGCACCAGGGAGACGATGTCCTTGATGTCCCAGGACATGTCGACCAGTGTGCCCTCTTTCGTGCGATTGGACTTTTCGACATCGGGATTCAAGTCCATCTTCGTCTGGATTGTATTCTTGGAGATCAGGTTGCGGTCGTAGAGCTCGATCAGCAGTTTCTTGACCTCAATCTCGTTTGTCAGATCGACGTCGGAGAAGATGTATTGGATTTTCTTCTCGGTATAACCTTTCATCTCCTTCCAGTCATCGAAAATCCAATCGAGAATCTCACGCGCCACCTGCTTAATCTCCTTCAGCATGATGACCATCTTCTGGAATGCGATTGAGGCAGTGGCGAAGTTAGGTCCATCGCCGGTGACGAGGGACTTCGCCACACCGAGCGCAACGATAATATCTTCTTTGACCTCCTTAACCTTGTCCTCGGTGTTCAAGACCTGTCCCTCGGTGCCGTATGTCTCAGCGCGCACATAGAACGGAACCACCAGTCCAGATTTCAAATCCATCTTATTGATTTGGTCGCGGATGGTTGATATCATCTTCTGCGTCGGCATGATCACTTTGTCGCCGTACTTACCACCGACCAGGATGAACCGCAACGGCGTCGTCCAACGCTTGGCAATAGCACGCTGCGCTCTTCGATAATCCCGCAAGAGCTCGATGGACTCGAATGCTGGTGTCACCATCGAGTTACCACGGGCGGAGAACTGAGGTGCATTCCATTTGCGGTGAATGAGCTGATCGAGTGGGAGTTCAATTTCATCGCCGGTGGAGCCGCTTTCGGTTTCCGGTTTCTGAATCGCCTTGATCAACTCTCCCCCCTCGAATTCAAAGTCAACTGAGGGAGGATTAACGCAGATCAGCTTGACGATGTCGTTGTGCTCGCCCTTGGAGGCTTTCCCATCCGAGCCGTATCGCTTGTAACCGATGCACTCACCCTTGATCAGCAGCTGCTGAATCATGTCCTTCAGAAAGCGGTTCACATTTAGCGAATTGAATAGCTGCGTGCCCTCTGATCGCACCGACTCATCATCTGATGTGATCTTCACCTGATCACCAATGGCGAACGTCCGCCAGGTGTTAATCGTGTTAGATACGATCGGCTCTTCGCAGTAGTATTCCCACGCCTTGCGAGCCCGTTCTTTCCAGTCGGTCGGGATACCCTTGATCTCATATTCCGAGCTGAACACTCCAGAATCGATATTGGCTGCTGTCCCCATCAATTCATCATCGACCACGATGGCATTTACCGTTCCTGAGTTTTCAACCTCATCTCCCCGTGAAGGTGGTGTTTTTGTATCGGTCTTCATAAGGTCGGAGTGCTTTCAGGTTCTAATTTGGGAACTGGTTCCACCGACTCAGATTTATCCTTGCTGCCCGGAGCGAAGACGAGCATTGTCGTCAAGCAGGGAAGCTGATACGTCTCCTGCTGATCTTCCTTCCAGAAGTCCACGCGCACATTCTTTTGCAGCAGCACTATCGTGCCTGAAGGATACCTGATGAGGTTGAAAAAGTTGATCCGATTGCCGTTCTCGTCGACGACCCAAACCGTACGCTCATTGCCGTCGGCAGGGATGTAGATCATGGATTGAGGTTCATCTGGCATTACGTTCTCCCCGTTTCGATTAATCGTATAAGAAGCAGCATCTCTCGCCCACTGAACGAAGGTCGAGATGGACGAAGGTCTTTGCCACCCCGATCCCGTTAAAGCCAAGCAGTCCCGCCAGGCGAATGATCTCCCCGCGAAACTCACTGTCAACGCAGGAAATGTCCACAGCCAGTCCCTTCAGATGCCACGAGCCGGGTTTACCTCCGCTCTCGCGGTTATGAGTCTCACACCGGGCTCCGGAGGTGACTGAAAGTGGACAACCAATCATACTCCGCAACGCCTCCAGACGAACCAGAAGCTCCGGTGAAACCGTCTTCCCGCAACCACAATGGCAGTCCATCTCACGGTCGCTGAAATGAGTTTTAATGATTTTGTTTGCCATTATTTTTCCATCCTTTTAAATGAACTATGATTCTTGATCACTTTAAAATATCGGATTAGTCGCCATGGGCGCGACATAAACTTCTTCGTAGTGTGGATCGAGCCCTTCCAGCTTCTCCATTTCCCGCCGCAGGAACGCGCAGCGCGTCGAGTCCACGATATGATCGTTTCCCTTCGAATAGACCACACGCCCGTTCTGCAGGGTGTATGTATGTGTGGTGAACTCGTTCTCGATGTCGATATCGTCGATGGGCAGAATGGCTTTCCGCTTTGCCAGGGCTCGATTGATCAGCGCCGTCATATATTCTTTCGTCCGTTTGCGAACAGGTTTGGTGTCATCATCATAGCCGATCACCGTCGCCCCGCCGAAGTCGAATCCACGCACCTTGGTCTCAAAGTCCTGCCCGCGGAACTTGTCCAGATTTTTCAGATCCTGCACTACCGACAGCCCATTGCCGCCGTTGTCGATCCCGATCCCGCGTGGATTGTAGTAGCGGTCTATCAATGCAATAGCTTCCGCCAGTGCCGGGTAAGCCACATGCTCGGCGTGCAGACGAAACACCAGCCTCATCGACTCCTCTTCATCCTCCCGCCAGATTGTGACCTCGGACGGATCGTTGGTATATCCTGTATCCGCCCCCACCCAGAACTTCCCGTCCTCCGGTGCCAGACACATTAACAGATCGAGCCGATCCCGGACCTCCTCTTCGGAGTCGCAATCGGATAGCTCTTCGCCGGGAATGTGAACCGCCCGGTAGCCGTCATACACTTTCTGACACAGTTTGAACTGTTCGTGGTTGAAGGCTCCATAAGAAGGTCGTCCATGCTCGCCCAAGACTTCATGCTGAAAGCCGGGAGTATCCCGACCGCCATAGAAGTCAGCCAATTCCTGTTCCCGATCTTCAGACCAGCTTGGATTGAGAGAGGAAGGCCAATGAAAGCTCTTCCACCTTTTCTTTTCCTTGGTGAGTCGATAATAGGTCGTATCTCTTAATCCATTCGGATTGGAATAAATCCTGAATCGCCCTCCCGCGTTCAAACATTGCCTCACCGCCCGCCACGCTGGTTCCGGCAGCCAAGCGGCTTCGTCCACCCAAACTCGGTCGACGTGCAGCGAACGGAACGCCTTACCATAGTCTCCGCCCGGGCGAAAGTGGATCACCGTCCCCGATATGAACTGGGCTTTGAAATACGGCTTGCGAGTGATCGTAGGGTGACCTGCCTTGTTGATCGCTATCGCCGTCATCAGATCGGGATTCTCGCTAAGCTGAAACTCAAACTCGTCGATCAGCGTGTCGAGGTGCCCCTGGTGAGGCGCTGCCACTAAACCGCTGCCGCCCTTGGTTGTGAAGGCATAATGCAGCACGTCGGTGACGATGCAAACCGACTTCCCCACGTCCCTGCCGTCCTGATGGATGATGTTCCGGGATCTGGAGCGCAGATCCTCCCTCTGGTGATCCCAGAAGCGGCGCGGACTGCCGTCCCTATTGTGTAGGAACAGCTCGCCCCACTTCACCGGATCAGTCAGGATCGCGTATAGCTTCCTTCGATCCCGCTCCGGCAGGGCTGCTATGTCCTGTCGATCTTTCACCATCATAGCGTCACATTCGTCATCACTTCCCTGCCTGTCGGCAGACAGGGCTTGACTTCGTAAACCTGGGACTGCACCGTTGCAACCGCACGTTAGACAGCAATCCGAGCAACAATAGGAGATCACAATGAAACGAGAACAATTCATCGAATGGGCAAAGGTCCACGGCTGGAAGCTCGACCGCTTCGGACATCTGAAGAAGAACCAGAACGGAAAGATCTACCGCTTCAAGCTGTCCCGTATCGCCGCCAGATATGAACTGAAAACCTCGGACGGCTGGATGAGGATCAAGTCCGGCTACTTCTCTAAACTCAGCATCACCGACGAGGGCAAGCTCGCCGGAATGCAGCGATAACCACAGGAGACATACAATGAAAGACAACACACCCGAAGAGCGGGTCGCCACCGTCAAGTCGCTCCGGTACATGAGCACCCTCCTCATCGTTGGTTTTGTCGACCGAGCAGGCAACAGATTCAGCCTCATCGGCGACCGTCGGATGACCTCACCGATAAGCGAGTTCATCGAGGAACCTGTCCGGCTGTTCATCACCGACCAAAGCAACTGGAGCTGGATGCCGATCGACGATCCGGAACCGGAGGAGGACGAGTTATGACCCTCGAACATGCAGTGACACAATTCCTGGAACACCAGCTCGCCAATGGACGCTCGCCGCACACCATCGGAGCGCATCAGCGCGATCTGAGGCTGCTGATCAGCCATCTGGGGGCGGAGATTCAGGTCGACCACATCACGCCCAACGACCTCGATCGTTTCCTCCTCAGCGAACCGGTTATCCTGCAGTCGGACGGTCGTCCCAAGCAGTCCACTTCCATCGACCGCACCAGAGCTACGATCAAGGGATTCTTCAGATGGTTGACGGATACCGGGATGATTTCCCGCAATCCCTCCGCCGGCATCCGCATCAAGCGCAACAGCCGCAAGCCGCTGGTCTATCTGACCGAGGATGAGAAGCGGACGCTCTTGAAGACCATGCGCCATCACAAGGGCTGGCAAGCGAACCGCGACCTGGTTATCGTCACTCTCTTTCTGCACACCGGTATTCGCTTGTCCGAGCTCGTCAACCTCGACATCGGCGACGTCAATCTGCTGGAGAAGAAAATCACCATTCAAGCCAAGGGTGGACAGATCGTCAATCGTTTTCTCAACACAAAGTTGCGCACGATCCTGCATCGCTATCTGAATGAACGCAAGAGGGTCTTCGCCAAATGCCAGGCGCTCTTCCTCAGCCAACTGCAGGACAGAATCACTACGCGTCAGGTCCAACGCCGCCTCGATCAGTGGATCGCCAAATCCGGTATTAACAAACATGTCACGCCTCATTCCCTGCGACACAGCTTTGCAACCGGCTTGTATGCTCGAACATCGAATCTTCTCACTGTTCAACAGGCACTCGGACATGCGTCTGTGACTACGACTCAGATCTACGCACATCTTCTCGACGAGACCATTGAAGATGCCCTCGAGACTCTGTAGGCAAGGGTTTGAGACCATTGCATGCATATCAATCCTCGCCATCATCAACTTCGATCCTGATCGTGAATCCTCCGTGCCTGATCAACCACCATGTAATCCTTTCAACAGCGATATAGATCACTGCGATGATAAGAAGAAATCCTAAAACTCCCGCTAATAAAGTCATTGCGACCTCTCCGGAAGATTTGACACCTGCTCCCCCGCGAGAGCACCATTTTCAGCTTGCCCTTGCAAGGTGCTTCGAGCTTTGGATTTTGACTTTCCTAAAATCCCGCCAGCAGAGGACTTCAGAACAGTCACATACGGGCTCTTATGTGACCCTTTCACCAACTCCGATCTCGAGTTCATAAAGACTTGCATCTGCCGATTCCCCGACCTATGTGACCCTTTATTCGCGTTTTTCGAGTGACTCAAATATTTGGACGCACTCTCAAAGCGCATCTCATCATAAAAACTGCCTCCAGGGCCTTGACATAGCGCCAATTTGAATACATATTGTAGTCACTTACAAATAAGTGACGACATTTTGTTTCAAAAGCCAACACAATGAGGAAGCCTTCAGACCGATCCAAAGAGGCGCAAGCCATCTTCCGCAACCATGGCGGCATACTCAGGATGCGCGAGGCAATCGAGTTCGGCATCACCCGAACGGTGCTTTATTCCATGCTTGATCGTGGCTTCATTGAACGTCTGCATCGAGGTCTATATCGTTTGACCGAGCTGCCGTCTCTCGGAAATCCGGACTTGGTTGCCGTCTCACGAAAAGCGCCGAATGCGGTAATCTGCCTCATCTCGGCGCTCGCATTCCATGAGATCACAACCCACATCCCGCATGAGGTTCAGATTGCCATTCGCCGCCACACAAGGCAGCCGCGGATCACTTATCCACCCACACGACTCTTCTATTTCGGCGAAAAGGCCATTACTGCCGGCGTTGAGACGCACTTAATCGACGGGACGGAAGTGCGAATATTCTCTGCCGCCAAGACGGTTGCCGACTGCTTCAAATACCGCAACAAGATTGGCTTCGACGTGGCGATTGAGGCCCTCAGGATGTTCCATGAAGCCCGGCGACTGCGTCCGAGTGAACTGATGAAATTTGCTGCCGTCTGTCGAGTCGAAAAGATCATTCGACCATATCTCGAAGCGCTGTTATGACACGAAGGGACATCATCAATCTTCCCGCGTCCATTCGACAGCGCCTGCTGAATCACGCCCATTTGTCGAATCGTCCCTTCGAGGAGCTCCTCCGAACTTTTGCTATGGAGCGGTTCTTATACCGCCTTTCAATATCCGCCCATGCCGACAAGTTTACTCTTAAGGGCGCACTCACGCTGAGGATCTGGGACGCTCCGTTGCAAAGGCCGACTATGGACATAGACTTACTTGGGAGAACGGACAACGACGTAAGGGCGGTGGAGAACCTGATCCGTGAAATCTGCGATGTCGAAGTCGAACCTGATGGCATTGTCTTTGATCCGACAACGATTGCCGGTCGTGTCATCAGGGAGGATGCAGACTATGAAGGCGTCCGCATCCGATTGCAGGGCCGTCTCGACAACGCACGGACAAAACTTCAGATCGACATCGCATTCGATCCCTTCGTCGCGACCGAATCCGTTGTAAGCGACTATCCAACGATTCTTGACCTTCCAGCGCCCAGGATGAAGGCCTGCAGCCGGGAGGCGACCATCGCCGAGAAACTTCAAACAATGGTCTACCTCGGCAGCATCAACAGTCGCATGAAGGACTTCTATGACATCTGGCTGTTGTCGAGGCATTTCGATTTCGACGGGAAGATTCTCGCGGGTGCCGTCAAAGCGACCTTTGAACACCGACGAACCCCCATCGAAGCAGTCCCAACAGCACTCACACCAGAATTCAGCAACGAGTCCGAAAACGTATTTCGATGGATGGCGTTTGTCACAAAGAATCATCTGAATGACGCCCCGGTCGAATTCGCTAATGTCACGGAAGCACTTGCAGGTTTCTTGTTGCCGGTGTTGGGAAGTTTCACCGAGTCGAGGCATTTCGACAGCATTTGGAAAGCACCGGGACCTTGGCGGTAGATCCGGCTTTGATCTCGCCCATGTCGCACCCAAAATACAGGTCGATGAAACACTCGACCCCGCCTCAGGTCTCGGCACACGGGGCATTTGTGCGCGTCCTTTGCGGCACTCATGCGTCATCGACTTCCTCTACCTCGGCATCCTCAACCTCATAATCTTCCCCCGGCAACGCCCGCACCTCCCTGCCCTCGTCCAGCTCGCGCTGCCGCTGCTTCGCCTTCTCAATCAGCTCCAAAGCCCACTGCGCCGGGCTCGGCAGGTTGATGTCTGTTCCCTTCCGGGCATGTCTGGTGATCTTCAACGCCTCCAAGTGTCGGATCAGCGTCTTTGACAGAAAGTCCACACTGTTGGGCTGTGCGTCACCTTCGATAGCGCGCTGCAGCCTGATAAACACCATCCCGGCTGTCACCGCGATGGCATAGTCTGAAGACTCGTTCATGTCCGGGATATCGTTCTTCAAGCCGTCCATAAAGCGATTGAACATGTCCTCTTCACCCGGTTTCAGAAAACGATCCACGAAACAGCCATGCACCAATGCGTTAAGGTTTTTCTTAGGAGGACCGCCTCTGGCTCCATGCATCCGGCAGACGTCATATCCTGTGACAGCGGGATTCTTGCACCGCTTGCCAGTCAGCTTGCTGATCGCCTTGCATTGCTTTTTCAAATTGTTAATCGGCATACTGTTATTTGCTTGCCCTCTGGTCGTATCTTTATCCCGACATCGGCGCGGGGAGGCGTTTTTGCCATCGAAATGGGAATCTCGTTGTCATGGAGACTCGTCCTTTCCATGTGGTGGCAGCGTGATCATCTTCCATCCAGTCCATTTATCCCACTGAATTAGCCGGAAGACATACTGCGGAAACTGTTGCGCTGCAACCTTGAGCTTGACGTTGGCGTCTTCCTGCATGTAGCCTTTCACCTCGTGAAACTCGATAGAACCATCCGGCAGCATCACCTCGAAGTCGGGCTTGAAATATGTCTTATCCGCCAGCTTCAGGTTGTGTCTCTCAAAGGCATAGCTATGTATCTCACCGGCGAGCTGGAGGGTTCGAAGGTGATCAGCATAGTGCCTTTCGAGTTTGTTCATGCCGTCAGTAACGGCTGTTCGTCCTCTCGCTCTCATTTGAATTCAACTTTCGTTACTTTCGTCATACTTCTGTCACACCAAAATTGCCAAAAGTTTCATTTATTATCTTATTTATTTATATATATTTATATTATTATTTTTACACTTTCGTCATTTGGCACGCACAATGAGAATCCCATTGTCTCATTAGCTGTGTTTTGATAGCTCGAGCCAAATGACGAAAGTGGCTCAAACCCTTACTGGTATTGAAAACCTTTCGGCAATTCGTCCGTGACGAAAGTGTGACGAAAGTTCAGCGTTCCTCATCTTTCGCCTCTATATCAATCGCCACATAAGCGTGGCGCTTCCTTCCATAAGTCTTGATCTCACACATGGCGATCTGTCCCGCCTGTTCCAACACTTCAAAGACAGGTCTGCGTTCCCTGGGCGGATAGGATCTGAACGGTTTACGCCTATCCATATCGCGCTTGGTCAGTCCCCGCTCTCCCGCTTCCAAGATGGCGATGTAGAACTCGTTCACCATCCGCTCGAATTCGGTGTCGGCGATCCTCTCCTTCACTTGGTGTGCCAGATACTCCGTGTGGTACTGGACAAATCGGATCGCCCATTGAGCATGGCAAGGCTCCACCACCGGATTATCGATTTGATCCGAGCACGCGCAAACCAGCGCTATTTTGAGTGCGTGCTCCAGGGCGCGGCTCCAGAGGGCATCGATCCCTGTTTTCGCGGTAGCAAGTACTTGCTTCTCGGAAAACTCCTTGAAACTCTCAAACAGTTCGGAAGCTTCAGGGGATTGTTTCACCACGATGGTCGGCGGCGCATTAAATCGGGACATGTTCCCTGTTTGCAGTACTGAGTTCATAACGCCTTCGATCCAATCCAGGATCGATGCCGGCACATCCGGGTAAAGTCCCTGTTTCTGGAGCGGCGGTCTCGGTTTCTCGGTAAGGTCAACAACGATGAACCGGTTGAGGAAGCCATCAATGACGTTTCGTGATTCGAGTGCTGAATAGAAAGTCTCCGGCGTGGTCGTTGCGTGAATGCACACGCAGGGATATTCGATCTGCACCGTGGGACGGTTCGCCTGGTCGGCATATTCCGTCCCCACAAATACCGAGTCGGCAGAGCTGAACAGCCGGATCATATTTATCAGTATCTCCTTGGCGTGACGCCCCGCGCTTCTGTGCTGCAAGGACTGCAGCATCAATCCGAACTCGTCGAGTTGAAAGAGCACCACCGGGGTCCGTTTCACCCTGGAGAGCAGCCCCTGTCCGCTGGCGAGGTTCTCCCCACCGATCATCTCGTGCAGACTTGCTGCGGTGAGGATGTTCTTGACGATCTTGCGCGGGTGATCCTTGCCGCTGGCAGTCGGTCCAACTGAAATCAGATAGAGATTGGTGCGCAGCTCCGATTCGGTGATATACCGTCTGCCCAACACCGTTCCCGCCAGAGCCAGGGCGGCATTCACCGCAAACTCCGGTTGCGGACGTCGAGATGAGGACAGTATGTATTGCACGATGTCATTCAAAATTCCTGGCGGTTTAACCAGTTCTTCATCTATATCCGGTCTGGTCGGGCTCCTCGCGGTCGCCGGTGTTTCGACTGCGGACGGGGCACTGTCAAGCTCCACCCATCCGTTCTGCTTCGCCAGCCAGAAGATCGTGGAAAGACTCACTCCGCCGTTGACCGATAGGCTTTGCCAGGTGCGGTGCTGGTCGCGGGGCTCATATTTCCCAGATTGCATCGACCATTCCGTCCAGAGCCCGTAGGCTTGCTGTTCGGCATGGGTGGATTTTAAAGCCATACCAACCTTCAGCCAGGTGTCCCGCGGATCGCTGTCGATGAATGCCAAAGCCGACCGGATTTCCTGAACCTTCGGTGCAGCGAGCAGTTCGGTTTGAGATTCGCAGGTGACCGCATCCACTGCAGGTTTGACAAAGAACTCAAGTAGCCAATCCGGCGCTGGGGCAATGACAATCCCATCGAGAGGATCGCTCGAACCCTCCCATTCATAACGTCTTCCCGACAAGTGCAGGCTGGGCGGGGCGAGGACATAGCCACTGTCGGCACGCACGTCCACCCCGGGACCGATCATCCCAGCGCCCGATTTGATCTTGACCGATTCCAGGTAATAGAAGTACAGATGTCTCCCCCCGCCGCCGGTGAGTACTTCGACGGTTGCCGGACAATCCTGTTCGACATCCCGCCAAGTCTCCTCGCCGCTGATGCTCCGATCCGGTTTGCAGTCGATGTCGATCACCAGCAGACGACCGGATTTCTCGCCGGTTGCGATGGCGATATTCGCCCAAGGATATTTACGCCACCATTGGCGGATCATTGTCGGATTAGTCGTTGCATCCTTGAAACCGTGCCGTGTGAGCGGATGCTTGCCCGGGCTCGAACAGTCCGCTTTGCAGCAGGTGCACTTGCCGTCGCGGATGCTGTGCGTCGGGAAGACCGCCCAACCGAAGGAAGCATAAGCCAAAGCCGCCTGCAGCATTTCAGAATGGGATATAGTCGACATAGGTCTGCATATACGCTCATGCTGCCTGCTGGATCATTTCCCTGAACTGCTCAATGGTGAACTTGGACACCGGTGTCACGGTCAGTTTCTCGTGTTCAATAACATTCCCTGCAGCCTCGACCGCCGCATCGACGGCATTCCTCTCCAGCTCCTCATCCGTCCACTTGCCGCTGTTAGCGCCAAACAGAACCACCCGCTCGTTCTTCAACCGCTCGTAGTGTTGTCGGGGAACGGTGACAGTATCTTCAGACGTCAAAATGGAGCCTCCTCTTCAATCGGTATGGCATCTTCATCTTCAACCCAATCTTCTTCAACCTCGACCGGCACATCGGCGTCTCCATCGAACCTGTAACGGACAACCCGCCAGTATTTGCCGTCCTCCTGAACAAGGATATGGGACGGCTGTTTCAGCCCGGCTGCAGCCAGCAATGCCTCACTTATTGTCATCACAGCAGGATCGCCGCCTCGCCTTTTCCACCAGCGCCTTGCACGCCGCGCAGCAAATCCGCCATGCTCCAAACAAATCCACTCGGAATACCACGAGAAGAGACTCTCGTAATAATCCACCCGCAGCGAATCGGGCTTGCCGACCTTCGTGTGCCGGGAATACGCAACCTTTTCAACCTCCACCCAGAAGGATTCAGCATGACTAATTATCGATTTGGAAGACGCGGAGGGTTTGATTTCTGACTGCGGTGGCGGGAACTCGTGGTTGCAGTCCGGACAGTGGCGGAATCCCGCGTATATAACCGACCGGCATTTGGGGCAGGTCTTCACCGGCGCCCTGCCGTTGCCGTTGCGGGAAGGATCATACGGATTGACGCGGTCGATCGGACCATGCCGCTCGATGTTGCCCGCGAAATCCAGAACCAGACAATTCTCTTTCCCCTCTGCCATGCGCATCCCCCTTCCGGCAATCTGGACATAAAGCCCCGTCGATTGAGTGGGGCGGAGGACAGCCAGCAGATCGGTTCCCGGATGATTGAATCCGGTGGTCAACAGGTCACAGTTGGTGACAGCCCGGATGCGACCGGCTTTGAATTCTCCGAGGATGTAATCCCTCTCCAGAGAATTGGTCTCGCCGGTTACGGTCTCTGCAGATATACAGTGACCGCGCAGGACTTCACGCACATGGTATGCGTGATCGATGCCGCTGCAGAACACCAGCCAGGACTTGCGGTCGCGCCCGTAGTGCTGCATCTCCCGCATGGCGGCTTCATTGACGTCCGTCTTATCGACCGCTGCCGCCAGCTCACCGGGGATGAATTCACCGCCGCGGGTATGGACTCCAGAAACATCCAACCTCATGGCAGGCGCTTTGGTTATCAGGGGTGCTAACCAACCCTCGTCGATCAACCGGCGCACCGGAACCTCATAAGCCACATCGGTGAAGACACGATTCTCGCCTTCCGTGAGAAGACCGCTGTCGAGGCGGTAATGCGTCGCCGTCAATCCTATGATCTTCAGTTCTTCATTGATCTTCAGCATGTCATCCAGGAAGCGACGGTACATCGTGTCGGAAAAGCGGGGGACGAGGTGGCACTCGTCGATCAATACCAGATCACAGTCCGCGATCTCTTCTGCGCGCGTGTAAATACTCTGAATGCCGGCGAACAGTATCTGAGCGTCGGCTTCCCGGCGCTTCAATCCCGCGCTGTAAACGCCTGCCGGGGCGAGAGCCCAATGGTCGACCAGCTCAGTATAGTTCTGCTCAATCAACTCCTTTACATGTGTCAACACCAGAATGCGCTGGTTAGACCACGCAGAGAGCACCTCCTGAATAAACGCTGCCATCACGAACGATTTTCCACTGCCGGTCGGCATTACGATAAGCGGATTGCCCCGATGCGAATCGAAATAGCGGTAGATGGCGTTGACCGCCTCTCTTTGGTAATCACGCAGCTGCATCTCGCGCCCGTATTTGCCGGCTGCTCAATCCTCCGCGTCCATTGCGGATGCTCATTCCGTCCTCGAAACCATAATCGACCCAGTCGTCGCCGGCGTCGATCACCTTGCCCGGTAAAAGATAGGGGATATATAAATGGTCGCTACATCCGCGCAACTGCTCTTGATAAGACAATACCTGGCCGTGTTTCTCACACCGCCATCCCCCATCAACCGGTGTGCTGTGAAGGCAGGTCCTGCAGTTTACCTCGGGAGGTGATCCTTCATGACAGGCGACATGGTGTTCGCAGCATTTGCACTTCCACCACGCAGGGTCTTCGCTTATCCTTGGTTGAGGTCTGTCCGCGGTGATGATCCGACGGGCTTTATCCTTCAACAAGACGGCATAAGTGGGGTCAGCCTTAATCCGTTCAGCATATAGCTCATCGCTGTTCTTGTTAACCGCCAGGTAGAACGCACGTTTAAAACCCATATAGTCCATGTAGATGACCATCTGGGCATGATGCTCCGGAGAGGTTATCTCCACGCCGTGCTTCTTCAGAAGTTCGAAGCGCCGGTCGTTATAAGTCTTGAACTCCAACAGATGCCAAGTCTTGGGAGCTTCGATGATCCCCAAAGCTGCCCCGTCGATGGAACCGGCGAAATGACCGCCGAAGTCGGTGAAACCGAACTGCCGTCCGGTCTCCTCATCGTGGTCATGAACTTCAACACCGACCGAACGCAGATTTTCGATAAACCGCTCCTCTTCCTTCTGACCGGTTTCGAAAAGTCGTAACATCCGACCGTTGTGATCAGGGATCGTGCACCAACGGAAGGAGTACCACAGTTCCCGTTCGCATTCCCGACCGATCAATGAGGCCCCGAGGTGCGGGCGGAATCCGCTCCGCCCGCCCTCGTAAGCGTCGTATATCGCCTGGACTGTCGGTGATAGTTGACCTGGAACCTTCGCCATCACCTCTGTTTCCAGGGGGGAAGCTTGGAATCTTTGCCCGCCTTCGCTGGTGAAGGGGAGGACGGTGCAGCAGCGGCAGCCGGCGCAGACGCCACATTACCCCTCCCGTTGATCGCCTTGTAACCGCGGATCACGTTCTGAGGACCGTATTCCGCATCATTCTTGATCTTGACGTTGACTTCCATCGGGATGTTGTGCAGTTCCATGCTGTCCTGCACCCGCAGCTTGCCGACCGCATGGCAAATAGCGCTGAGCTCCCGCTGGGCGATCTCGACAGCTTGAGTCGATGGATTGACGAGATTCACTTGTGCCCACAGCTTCCGACCGGCGTAAGGTCCGTCCAGAATGGTGAATTCCAGCCAGAGGTATTCGCCCGTGCCTTTACTGTTCTCCCGCATGTCGGAATCGGTGATCTCGGCGATATACCGTCCTGCCGGCACATGCTCGAAGTCCACTGTTGGTTCGACCTGTGTGGCGTCGAACCCGTTAGGTCCAAGGTTAGACATTTCAGTTGCCTCCTTCGTTCTGGTTATTGATATGATTGAATGCTTTCAAGTAATCCTGACAGGTAAGCGGTATTTCCTCGGGTAGATCGAAGCGGTTCTTGGCGTAGAAAGCGGGTCGTTCGGATAGATACATCACACGCTCGCCACTGCCGATGGCTCGTCCGGCTTTCGTGACCTGCCCCCGCTTGTCTCGGGTGGCGCCGGTAACCGAGATTCGGAAATTGCAGAATGCCACCACATCAGCCCACCGGTAGAGCATTGCCGCAGCCTTATCGTTCAGCAGATCAATGGTGTATTTGCGGTAAGGATCGGCTTCCGGCGGCTTAATCTCCTTGTCGATGGAATGACCGATCAGCACGATCCGCATCCCCTTGTTAATCCGCAGGCTGTCCAGTCCGTCGAGGATGTCCTGCCACAGGGGAAGCGCCTCGTTACGCCACTTGTAGAATCCGCCACCGTTGGCGCCGACCCGGTCCAAGGAGTCGACACCCCAGTTTACAAGCAGTTGTCGATGCAGCATTGCTTCAAAGGCGCTGACAGTGTCGACGATGGCGGTCTGAAACTGATGCTCGCCGTGCAGCGCACTGATCGCATCAATACCGTCCTGGTTGGATCTGATTTCCCAGTGGATAACGCCTTCCAAACCAGATAGTCCGTCCTCAGCCGCCAGGAAAACCGGCGACGGCATCAGCGACGCCAAAGTGCTCTTGCCGATCCCCTGCACGCCGTATATCAAGTCCCGCGGCGGCAGCGGGGCCGATCTTTTCAATGTCTCCAACGATATTGCCACAGATCTCTCCTTTATGATTTAGTTACCGGAACGACCTTGACAGAGGTCTTGCCTGGCTTGACGGTTCTCCGGAGTTCTGCTTCATACCCGCAGATTCCTTGTCTGGATTCGCCACGATCCGCTTGACCTTGAAGGCTTCCTCACCGAATTCCCGTGTTAAATACCCGGTGAAGATGCGGGCGATATGACGCCCAACCTCGGTGCCGGCGTCTACTATACAAGCGCGCTTTTGCTTATCGAAGTAAAACGAAGCGTCCAGCCGAACCTGGGTGCGACCATGCAGACTCTCCGTTGTCAGTACCGATAGAGCGAGTGACCGCTCCACCTCATGAATGGGTATATCGAAAGAGAACTCGTATTTGTAAATGTCCTGGTTCATTACCAAGCCTCCTGGTTCTTCAGGTGATGTCTTTTCAAGGTCTCGAACAGAACCGCCATCATCGACGGGATGTGGTGATCACCGGTTTCCCAAAATGATGTTGAAGCGGTTCAACTCTTCTCACCTATTACATACCGGAAAAGTCTCAAAAGTGTCGGGAAGGAATCAGATATAATCACTCAATCCCTCATCTTCGAATAGATCGTGAAGTTTCCTAATGCGTTCATATAGGGTTCCCCGCGGAATGCCAGTGTCGCGGGATATTTCCGTCACGCTTTCAGACTGCAGGCGTTCGCACAAGGCGCGAAGTTCGGGTGGAAGAGTGGCGATGACGCGCCTTAAGTCAATGGAAAGGTCCAAGCGGTCAACAGATTTGCGTGAAAGCCGCCCTGTCTGGCGTAAATACTCTTCCAGGTCGTAAGCTTCCAGCCGCTCGACGCTTCCACCCTCCTCCAACTTGACCCTGTCACTCAAGGAAGCCGTGCAAAGACGCCAGCCCCGCTTGCCTGCCGTGCGCTCCTCGACGATCGTAGCGACCCTATGATCGACAATGCGGGTGATGAAAGTATTTCGTTGCGCCCGGTCGGGATTGTACTTGAACAGGCGGCGGAGCAGGTCGATTATTAATTCCTGCTCCAAGTCCTCGCGATCGGACTCGGTGAATCCTGCGCTCCCAATCAGTTGCCTTGCTTTACATTTGATAGTCTGGATGGCATATTCTTCAATTCCGTCATAACGGTTTTCGAAACCCATCAGAGCCTCCTCGGCCTCGAGGAGGAGCTCGCGTGGGTGTCAGCCAGTACCAGAAAATTCGTGAGAATAAGAGCGGAGGCGCTGCGAGTTCGCCGGTCAGGCGACACCCACAACGACCTCCGCTCTGCGGCCAGTCAGTTGTCTGGTGAACTTGTTTTGTGATTCGGGGCTCTATACCCGAATCGTCTCTTCGATGTTCATGAGGAAGGGGAGTCCATGTTTAATTTCGATGGACTCAACCGTTCCATTGCTTAGGCGGCTGAGGTGTTCGAAGAACTCCGCCACCTTGGATTTCAGGGCGAAATCGTCCGACCCGAGCTCATGTCTCGGACCGTTTTCCCCGCCCAACTTGATCTCGCGCACTACTCGAGGGGGTGGGTCGAACACGGGTTCACCGTCCTTCACGACCAAACCCTTGATCAGCCCAAAGTTGACTTCCTGCATCAATTCCAGCAGTTTTCTCTGTAGAGCGGAAATCTCTCGCTTGTTGACCTCCATCCTGTGGTTTACTCTGGGATTGAGGCCATATCCGGAGCGGCTGCTACGAATGTGTTGTTTCATTATTCGCCTCCATTTCTAAGAACTTGGAAATCGCTGAACTATGGAGGGAATAATAGCCTTCAGAAAGACGGATTTGTAGGTCAGGTAAAAAGTTGATGCGACAGGTTATGAGGGTAGTTCAGTGGGATGTGGACGTGTGAAAGCACCTGCACGTGAAGGATTCAGGAAAGAAGACAGGTTGGAAATAAATAAGACAGGTTTCAGGATCGGTCGGTCTGGAAGGGACGCGCAGTTACTGTAAAAGGGTTGATCCGGTATCCGTAATCGCCTTCGCTCTGACCCTTCCAACGGCAGGTTTGGATGATGTCTTCCCTGTCGATGGGCAGACCGAGCTTCCTTTTTACGGCGGTCTCGATATCGGTCTGGAGGCGGTTTATGGAACGACGAATGTTCATCTCGTCGTCAATATGCTTGCCCGTCCTGGATTCGAGTTCCCGGATCATGTCTTTGATGTTGGTGGGACTATATAGATCCGGAGAAAGTGCTTGCTTCAGGTCATCGAGGAACCTGTCCCATAGGATGCGGAAGATTTTATATCGTATGC
>MWJR01000254.1 GCA_002127415.1 Calditrichaeota bacterium AABM5.125.24 | reverse complement strand
AAATGGATACAGGCTTCGGTGTCAATGATGGGCACATTGGGAATGGCCTGGAGGAAGGGAACCCTGATTGCGTTGGTGGGGCCCAGGTAGAGCTGATCGTGCAGCACATTTCGACCCTGAGCATCCTCTATGGTTATAGCCCCGGTGGGGCAGAAATAGGCGCAGGCACCACAACCGATACAGACCTCAGATTCAACTTTATTTGGTATGGAGACCTCTCGATCCGGGCCCAGGTTGACAAAATTAATGGCGTTCACACCCACCAGCTCATCACAAACCTGGACACACAAACCGCAGAGAATGCATTTTTCATCTGGATTTGCTATCGGGAATCGGGTTCTTTCAACACCCATCTCCTTCGCCAACTTCTGAATAGCTTCAGCAGCGGGCGCCTGAGCCATCAACAGCTCCAGGTTCATCCTGCGCAGCTGAATCACCTTATCTGACTTTGTGTAAACAGTAACCGGGTCTCGCAAGGGGTAGTTACAGGCAGTGACCAGCCGGGTTCGTTTTCCCCGCACTACCTCCACAGTGCAGAGTCTACAAGCACCATAAGGCTCTATAAACTCGTTATAGCACAGTGTGGGGATATGTATACCCAACTTTTTGGCGGCATTGAGGATGGTTGTTTCCTCTTCTACTTCAATCTCCTGGCCGTCGATGTTAACGGAAACCATTTATCCTCCATAAAACGCTGTCAAGGCGACGGCCTTGACAGAAATGTTAATATGTAATGACAGATTAGGTTGTCACATGATTCGCGTAGCCGCCGAACGCCGATAGGCGTTCGTGCGGTATTGAACAGCACAATCCGCCGCCCGGCGGATTGGCTGCTACGTGAGCCGTTACTGTGTGACAATATCATATGTCAATACTATGCTGTCAACCGCAGAGAATTGACATCGGATTGCATCAAGAAATCAGGACAGCTCCGAACCTACAGGTGTCGTAACAGACACCGCATTTGGAGCAGACTTCCTGGTCGATAACGTATGGTTTATTCTTTTCACCGGAGATGGCATTTTCCGGGCATTGGCGCATACAGGCACCACATCCGTGTCCTTTGCTGACACACAGATCCGGGTCGATCGTATAGACGTTCAACTGGCGACAGGCATGGGCGGGACATTTCTTGTCTCTAATGTGGACTTCATATTCATCACGGAAATAGCGCAGGGAAGTCAGAACCGGATTGGGAGCAGACCCGCCCAAGGCGCACAGTGAGGAGTCTATAACGAAATGTGACAGATCCTCCAGCAGCTCCAGATCTCCCTCTACGCCCTTACCCTCCGTTATTCTTACAAGGATCTCCAGCATTCGTTTGGTGCCCTCCCGACAGGGAGTGCATTTTCCGCACGATTCACCCTGCGTAAAGGTGAGGAAATACTTGGCCATATCGACCATGCAGTTATCCTCGTCCATCACCACCATACCCCCCGATCCCATCATCGATCCTGCCTCAGTTAGCTGCTCGAAATCAACCTGAAGATCTAGACGCTCCTCAGGGAGAAATCCACCTGAGGGGCCCCCTGTCTGCACCGCCTTAAACTTTTTTCCATTTAGAATGCCGCCCCCGATATCGAAGATGAGATCACGCAGGGTTATTCCCATGGGGACTTCAACCAATCCCGTGTTATTTACTTTACCTGTCAACGAGAACACCTTTGTGCCTTTACTACCCCCCCAGGGGCTTTTACTGACATCCCCGGTCCCGATTGAAGTGAACCACTTTGCGCCTTTCAGAATGATCATCGGCACATTGGCCCAGGTTTCGACATTATTCAGACAGGTGGGGCAGTTCCACAGCCCGCATTCTACAGTATGAATATATTTAGCTCGGGGCTCACCAACTCTCCCCTCAATTGAAGCCATGAGTGCGGTGGATTCGCCGCAGACAAAGGCGCCGGCTCCCCGGGCTATAGTGATGTCAAAGTTAAAACCGGTATCGAAGATATTCTTCCCGAGAAGTCCATAATCTCTCGCCTGTTTGATGGCAGTGATCAATCTTTCCCTTGCCAGCGGATATTCGTGTCTGATGTAAACGTAACCCTCGTTGGACCCGATAGCATAGGCGCCGATCGTCATACCTTCAATGACTGAGTGGGGGTCGGCTTCGATTATATTACGGTCCATAAAGGCTCCCGGGTCCCCTTCATCGGCGTTGCAGATGATATATCTAACGTCCCCTTTCGCATTTCGGCATGTCTCCCATTTGATGCCGGTAGGGAATCCTCCTCCGCCCCGACCACGCAGAGCTGAGGCTTTTATCTCATTAATAACCTCCTCGGGAGTCATCTCTGTCAACACTTTGGCTAAAGCCCTATATGCGCCCCTGGCAATGGCATCATCGATATTCTCCGGATCAATCATTCCCCGGTTGCGGAGTGCAACCAACATCTGTCCCTTAAAGAAGCCGATATCGCTCATCTTTGGAACAGGGGTTTTGGCCTTAGGAGGGGAGAACATCAACTTCTTAACCGGCCTCCCCTTAAGGAAGTGTTCCTCGACCAGATGAGGGACATCTTTCTCAGTCAAACGACAGTAAAAGATGTCGTCCGGCTGAACGATTAAGATGGGACCTTCGGCACAGAAGCCGTCACACCCCGTAATCACCACCTGTATTTCATTCTCCAGCCCCCTCTTTTTTATCTCAGTTTCCAGCGTCTCTTTTACTTGAAAAGCGCGATTGGAGACACACCCTGTACCTGCACACAGCATCAAGTTCGCTCGATAGGGTTTCAACTCTTTAACCTCCTTTAATCCTCTTTGATCGGTGAGTCAGATCAAACGGTTACTGGACAAATGATAAACCTTCATTCAGTGGGTTCTCTCGGATCCTATGGCCAGGGCATAGTCAGAGACTATTTGTCCACCAAGAATATGCTCGATAAATATCTTATTTATCTTTTCTTCCGTTAAATCAACGTATTTCACCGGGGCTTCGCCCGCTAACTCCACTGTCGCCATAGGCTCCCTGCTGCAGAGCCCGGCACACCCGGAAGTGGTAAGGATGACGTCCTTTACATCCTTCTCCTCGATGATTTTAAGAAGGGCATCCATAATCTTGCGAGCCCCGGCAGAGATGCCGCAGGTTCCCATGTGAACAGTTACTTTAGCCCGCCCTGCGCCTTCCCGGAGCAGGGTGGCCTGTCTGACCTTCTCGCTTATCTTATCCAGGTCCTCGATTTTTATCTTTGGCATTTTGAATCCACCTCATTATGTGGTATTTTTTCTATTAGGCAGTGCTTAATAGTGTTAACTTCCTGAACCCCCTTTTATTCCCCTCCGCAGAGCGGGGGGGAGTGAATGACCTTCGATGTGCCGAATGTTTTAACACTCAGAAATATGATTATTGGATAAGGAGTTGATGTTTATGACACTACTATAGAGAGACAACCCCACACTTCGGTTTAAATCCTTACTTGTAATTCTTGGATAGGGGGTGTCAATAGATATTGGATGGGTTTTTTAACAGAATGAGTATTCTTCACTCCATTATCCTAAGGATATATCCGTAAATAAAACAACGGGCAAGGCGCACGCCCCCAGCTTTTCCTGACTTTCGTCAGGACAGGCGCTGGGGCAGGCTCTCGTGCGCCAAGATGTCCCGGACATTAAACGGCGGACGAGGACGTCCGCCTTGCCGCAACCCTATTCACGGATAAGTTCTAAGACATTACGTATAGTTATATCCAAATTTCACATCAAGCGGCGTATCGGTCGTAAACCGGCTTTTCTTTCTCCGCCTCTCGAGGTTCTTTAATGTATTTCTTCAGAATTCCAGGGATTTTAGTTAATGTCACTTTGCCATATATATCATCATCAATGGTTACCACCGGTGCCAATCCGCAGCAACCCAGACAATTAACTGCATCCAGACTGAAATTAAGGTCCTCAGTCGTTTCGCCGTTTTTAATGTTTATATCCCTCTCAATCTTTTCAAGAATCTTGGTTCCACCCCGCACATGACAGGCAGTCCCCAGGCACACTCTGATGGAATGCCTTCCCCGGGGCTTTAAACTGAAGGCCTTAAAGAATGTGGCGATGTGGTAAAGCTTACTGAGGGGCAACATCAATTCAGTTGAAATCTGGGACAGGGCCTCTTTAGGCAGATAGTTAAACTCGGACTGCACATCGAGCATTATCTCGATTGTATGCTCGGTATTCTTGTCCCATTTTTCAATAATCTCCTGGACCTTTCCGTTTTCCATTTTTTCTCCAGAAATATTTAGACTTTGGAAAATTGAACGGATAAGATGTGGTCTGATGTCGAATCAAGACACTCGATACCACACTAATTGGTTCCTGCACTACCGGATGTTTCCGAGGGAAGATCCATATCCCTCGTCATTCACCCGATCTCAATTTTCGGATGGCTGCAAATGTTTGGGCCAGCCAGGAACTCTAAAAGCGGCTCGCGATATCTCCTCAGATGATCTAACCGGAGCTCTCCCATTCGGCGACAGTTTGAAAGTGTCGTAGAAGGAGGCGATGCTGTAGATCTTACTGAGGGGCAT
>MWJR01000352.1 GCA_002127415.1 Calditrichaeota bacterium AABM5.125.24 | reverse complement strand
ACAGTTATCAGCACGGCTGGACGGGCTCCCCCATCCTCAGTCCTACTCTTAAGAGCGACCACTCCACCCCGATCCGTCCAGATCACCAGCCTCCAGTCCTGCTCAGACACACCAACCGACGCCTCCGCCCGCCAGTCCTGAGCGCACTTGTCGAAATCCATCACACTGAGCTCCTCAGCGATGACCACCGACGCCACGACGGGAGCGTTCATCGTTTGGTCTGTCACCAGGGTTCCGTGCTTATGGTCGGCATCGGTTATGGAAAGTGGCACCAGGTGCTGTTTAGCCAGGGTTGCGGCGCGAGGCTGAACCACCTGCGCTCCGGCAGAGGTCAGCGCCTCAAGGGTCGTGTAATCGAGCTCCGGCAGGGGAACAGCCTCCGGCACCAGGATTGGGTCGGCACTGAAGACGGCACCGCTCTCCTTCACCAAGTCGCACCTGACGGCGTCCAGCGCCGCAGCCAGCGCTACCGCGGTAGCATCCGATCCACCGCGGCCGAGAGTGGTTATCTCGCGTTCGGTTGACACCCCCTGAAAGCCGGCTATAATCGGGATCTCCCCCATCTCAAGTGTCTCGCGGATGCGGTAGCATTTGACGTCGAGTATCCGGGCATCGGTATGGCGGGTGTCGGTGATGATGCCGACCTGTGAACCGGTGAATGATACAGCCCGGTAGCGTCCGTCGGCGTTGATGGCCATTGCCAGCAGCGCCATTGCCGTCCGCTCTCCCACCGAAAGGAGCATATCCAGCTCCCGCTCGTCGGGCTGGTCTGTGATCGACCGTGCCAGGGATATGAAGCTGTCGGTCATCCCACCGGGCGCCGACACGATGATCACCGGGTCTTCGCCGCGCATCTTGGTCGAGATGATATATTCCGCGGCCCGCCGGATCTGCTCCGGTGTCTCGAGCAGTTTACCGCCGAACTTCTGTATGACGACAGGCACAGCTCCCTCAATCCGGGTTGAACAGGTCACGCAGGGTATATAGACCGGGCTTCCGCCCGACTATAAAACGCACTGCCCCTGGCGCCCCCCGGCTGAAGGCTCGCCGGCTCCAGGCCCGATGAACCAGAACCAGCTCCTCATCGGGGCCGACGAAATGAACCCGATGTTCCCCGACCGCTCCGCCGGCCCTGAGCGAGGCAATGCCGGGTTGCGTTCCTTCCTGGGCGATCTGCTCCGCCAGGCGCAGAGCCGTTCCGGAGGGAGAGTCTCGCTTGGCGGAATGGTGCAGCTCGAAGACCCCCGGCTCGAAGTCGTCGCCCAGAAGTCGCGCTGCATCACCTGCCAGGTGGTGCAACACCCCCACCCCCACCGACAGGTTGGGCGCCAGCAGGATCGGGCACTGACCGGCGAGCTGTTCGAGCTCACTCTCCTCTTCGTGGCTGAAACCGGTCGCGGCAATAACCAGAGGCATCCCGGTATCAGCCGCCTTCCGGGCGTGACTCAGAGCCGGTCCTGCCAGGCTGGAGTCGACCCAGACGTCGGCTTCGGGCAGCTCATCCCCATCGGTATAGACGGGCGCGCCTGAAGTGGTCGATGCGATATCCGGATGACCCTGGATTTCCACCCCCGCCACCAGAGTCATATCCCCCTGTTCAGCCAGCTCGGCGGCGACCAACCTTCCCATCCGGCCGCCCGCCCCGAAGAGAATAACCCGGATCATTCGAGCACTCCAACCTCCTGAAGCGCCTGATGGATAGCTCGACGCGATCCTGCTGTTACCGGCGCCAGCGGCGGACGCACCGAACCGACCCGAAGACCGCCAAGCTTCATAGCCTCCTTGATGGGGCCGGGATTGGTCTCGAGTCCGAGTGCCCTTATGAGTGGAGCCAGCTTCCGGTGAGTATTCAGCGCTTCGGTCGGCTTGCCGTTGAGGCAGCTCTCGACCATCCGGCGGGTCAATCGCGGAGCGATGTTGGACACCACCGATATGACCCCCATGGCTCCGACCGAGAGCAGCGCCAGGGTCAAGGGGTCATCTCCGGAGAGGACTGCGAAATCTTCGGGTGCAAGCCGTGCTATCTCGGATGAACGCCACAGGTCGCCACCGGCCTCCTTGATGCCGATGACCTGCGGATGAAGAGCCAGTTCGAGCACCAGGTCAGCCGGTATCCCGACCCCGCATCGTGAGGGGATATGATAGAGGATTATCGGCAGCGGGGAGCGTTCGGCTACGGTCAGGAAATGTCTCTTCAGCCCGGTCGGTGTGGGTTTGTTATAATAGGGCGCCACCACCAGGACGGCATCGGATCCGAGGTCGGCGGCGCGCCTGATGTTATCGATTGTCTTTGGGGTGTTGTTGGTGCCGGCACCGACCATAACCGGTAGCTTTCCCCCCGCCGCATTGACCACACAGGAGATTACTGATGACTGCTCCTTCTGGTCCATCGAGGCTGATTCGCCGGTCGATCCGAGCGGCACCACGCCGCTCAGGTCAGCATCCCGGGCCAGGTGCACCAGCTCGGTCATCTTCTCCAGGTCAACCCGTCCCCGTCTGAACGGGGTCACCAGCGCCGTCCAGACCCCCCGCAAATCTTGAGCAGATAACCTTTCCTGCAACATAGTTCCAATATAGCACAATCACCCAAGATTGTCAAGATAAGCGTTCCCAACTCACTCCGGACTTTCAGCGGCTTGATTACAAGCTGCTTTAATTGTAATATTGTGGTGAGGCGTGAAATCAAATCACACAACAACCCTCTCACATTAAGAACGAAGGTGGAGCGCAGCCAAATTCCAATTATTGGCTGCTAAACAATTTACGGAACAAAGATGGCGCATTCATATACGCCCGGGCTTCGTGTCGCCCGGCTGACCCGCATCACCAGGGAGCGGCGGCTTCCGTTGACAGGGGAGGTGATGGTTCAGCTCGGTGACCGCGTGACTGCTACCCAGGTGGTGGCTCGCACCGAACTGCCCGGCAACGTTCATCCTGTCAACTGCTGCGGTCAGCTCGGCATTCTGCCGGCGGATATCGATACCGCTCTGGTTATTAAGCCGGATCAGCCGATTGAGAAAGGACAGATTGTGGCTCAGTCCAAGTCGTTCTTCGGACTGTTCAAGTCCTACTGCATTTCGCCGGTCGATGGGACGCTGGAGAGCGCCTCGCCTGTTACCGGTCAGCTCATATTCCGCGAACCGCCGATACCGGTCGAGGTGACCGCCTATATCGACGGGCAGGTAACGAATGTTCACGAGAATGAAGGCGTTGATATCGAGACCAGCGGCGCCATCATCCAGGGTATCTTCGGCGTTGGCGGAGAGCGGTATGGACGGATCCGGATGATGGCCTCTGAACCGGATGCGATCCTCGATGAGGCGGCGTTGACGGGTGATCTTTCCGGCTGTGTTCTAATCGGCGGGGGGAGGGTAACTCTGGGTGCCTTTCGCAAGGCGATTGAGGGTGGTGCAGTGGCTGTGGTGGCCGCGGGTTTTCGGAACATCGACCTGAAGAGATTGCTCGGCTACGAACAGGGGGTGGCCATTACCGGTCAGGAGGATATAGGTTCGACTCTAATCCTGACCGAGGGATTCGGCGAGATCGGTATGGCCCGCCGCACCTTCGACATGCTGGCCGAGAATGATGGTCGGGGGGCTTCCGTCTCCGGCGCCACACAGATCAGGGCCGGCGTCATCCGCCCGGAGGTCATCATCCCATCGGAACAGGAGGCCCCTCCCATCGATGCCGAAGCGGAGGTCGGCGGGCTTGAGATCGGCGACCAGGTCAGGGTCATACGTCAGCCTCACTTCGGGCACCTGGGCAGGGTCGCAGCATTACCGGCTGAGCTCCAGGGGCTTGAGACAGGCGCTCATGTGCGCGTGCTGGAGCTCAAACTCGACGGCGGTGAAAGGATCGTTCTTCCCAGAGCCAATGTGGAGATAATTGAGGAGTGACTTTTCCTTTACCTGCTTCCCATATAAAATTGCACGGTAGGGGCGCGATTTATCGCGCCCGATGCGGGCGTCATAAATGCCGCCCCTACCGGTTTGTCCAGCTGTCATTTTTCAAGGGCGAAGCAATATCCCGATATCTTTGTCACTTTGTCACTCTGTAGGAGCGAAAATGTCCGACTGCATATTCTGTCGTATAGCGGCTGGTGAAATTCCGGCGGATATCATCTATGAGGATGAAGATATAGTTGCCTTTCGCGACATCAACCCTCAGGCGCCGCAGCATATCCAGATCATCCCCAAGAGACATATTGAGACAATCCTCGATTTAACCGACGATGATATAACATTAACCGGCAGGATGGTGCTGGTCGCGAACAAGATCGCTCGCGAAGCAGGCATCGCGGAGAGGGGTTACCGACTGGTCTTCAACTGCCGGCGGGATGCCGGGCAGGAGGTCTTTCACATCCATCTTCACCTGCTTGGGGGACGGAGGATGAACTGGCCGCCAGGATAAGTGGTTAGTGACATAGTTACAAAGTGACTATGTTAGAGATTAAAAGCACCGAAGCCACTTTTAAGAAAGCCATAGAGGATAATTAGGTTCTTTGCTGAATCGTGTGGGTAATGTATTGATATTAAGA
>MWJR01000060.1 GCA_002127415.1 Calditrichaeota bacterium AABM5.125.24 | reverse complement strand
TGAAGGAGGACAGGTCTC
The DNA here is from genome assembly GCA_002127415.1 of Calditrichaeota bacterium AABM5.125.24. Classification (GTDB taxonomy): domain Bacteria; phylum Electryoneota; class AABM5-125-24; order Hatepunaeales; family Hatepunaeaceae; genus AABM5-125-24. The sequence goes on along the minus strand of MWJR01000060.1, from coordinate 4,566 downwards.
CTGACCTGTCCCTGTTCGAGTATTCACAGGGACAGGTCAGGAGACCTGTCCTCCCAAGTGAATGTGCACAATAATCCGCCCCCATTAATGATAACGTAATATGACATGTTTTCTAACTTCAATTGGGACTGCAATGCCCCGCTGAACATCCAATTTTGCTGAGAATGGTATAATATGCGCCAGGTTCGCTTCAACCATCTGTTGGGTCTGGCTGGTGTCAGCCGGGAGGTGATCACCGAGATACTCGACTCGGCCGAGGCGTTCCTCGAAGTTCTGGAACGACCGATTCCGCGAGTCCCATCGTTACGTGGTGTAACCGTGGCCAACCTGTTCTTCGAGCCCTCCACCCGAACACGCATCTCCTTTGAACTGGCTGAAAAACGGCTATCCGCAGATGTCGTCAACTTCTCCTCCATCGGTTCGAGTATGTCCAAGGGTGAGACCATCCTCGATACAGCCCGCAATATCGAGGCGATGAAGGTGGACGTGGTTGTGATACGCCACTCGGCTCAGGGGGCTCCCCACTTCCTGGCCGAGAGGATCAATGCAGCGGTGATCAACGCCGGAGACGGCACTCATGAACATCCGACCCAGGCCCTGCTCGATATGCTGACCCTTCGCCACCAGGTAGGTCGGCTCGAGGGGCTGAAGGTTCTGATACTGGGCGACATTCTACACAGCCGAGTGGCCCGCTCGAATATATGGGGGCTGAGAACGATGGGAGCCGAGGTGACACTGTGCGGACCTGCCACGCTGATACCGCGCGAAGTGGAATCCCTCGGGGTCAACGTGACCCACAATCTGGATGAGGCACTGGCCTGGTGCGAGGTGGTTAATGTCTTACGGCTACAGCTGGAACGGCAGCGCGAGGGGCTCATCCCGTCACTGCGCGAATACCAGCGCTCTTTCGGGCTGACCAGAGAGAGGATGGAGCGGGCCGGGCGCGAGATTGTGGTGATGCACCCGGGACCGATAAACCGGGGCATCGAAATCGATTCCGACGTGGCCGACGGTCCCTATTCTGTAATACTCAGGCAGGTGACCTTCGGCGTGGCGGTCAGAATGGCGGTGCTGTATCTGATAGCAGGTGGAGAACGGGTAATTGAATAGTCGATCTACAGGAGTCACCCCTCCGAATGGGTGGAGAGCCTTTTCGGTTAAGAAACTGGCCATCAAAGGGGGCAGGATAATAGACCCCAACTCCGGGGTGGACAAGAAGACCGACCTCATCATCCAGAATGGGAAAATCAAAGGAGTAGGTCGTCTCCCCGACGGCTGGGAGGGTGAACTTATAGACGCTGCCGGATGGGTCGTCTGTCCGGGTCTGTTCGATATGCATGTTCATCTGCGTGAGCCGGGCTATGAATACAAGGAGACGATTCAGACCGGCTGTATCGCGGCGGCTGTGGGGGGCTTCACCGGGGTGGCTCCGATGCCCAACACTGATCCACCAATAGATAACCCTGGTCTGGTCAGGTTCCTGCGCGCACAGGCCACCGGTCTGCCGGTTGAGGTGCATCCCATTCCCGCCGTCACCCGCGGCAGAGAGGGCAAAATACTGGCCGAGCTGGCTGAGCTGCACGATGCAGGTGCCACCGCCTTCTCCGACGATGGCTCACCGGTGGTCTCGTCAGGGCTTATGCGCCGGGCTCTCGAATATACACGGATGTTGAATGCGGTCATCATCGAACACTGCGAGGAACCGACCCTAACCAATGGCGGGGTTATGCACGAAGGGCGGGTGAGCGCTGCTCTGGGACTGCCCGGCTGGCCCTCGATAGGGGAGGAGATAGCGGTTGAACGCAACCTCCGCCTGGTGGAATTCACAGGCGGCAGGCTTCATATCGCCCATGTCTCAACCGCCGGGTCGGTGGATCTGATCCGCCAGGCAAAGGCGCGTGGGTTGAATGTTACCGCTGAGGCCACGCCGCACCACCTCACCCTGGACTGCACGGCGCTGGAGAGTTACAACCCCGACTTCAAGGTCAACCCACCGCTGCGAACAGCCGAGGATGTCGAGGCGTTGATAGAGGGGCTCACGGATGGAACCATCGACGCCATCGCAACCGATCATGCCCCTCACGCCCGCGACGAGAAGGAGGTCGAATTTACCGAGGCTCCGTTCGGAATGATAGGTCTCGAGACAGCCCTCGGGGTATTGCTCACCAGGCTGGTTGCGGAGGGGAGGGTATCTCTCACGAGGATGATCGAGGCGTTGACCGTAGCTCCCCGCCGTATTCTGAACCTGCCTCAGGCTGCCATCGAGCCCGGTCGCCCGGCCAACCTGACCATGTTTGATCCGGATGAAAGCTGGACGGTCGATCGTTACCGGCTTCATTCAAGGTCGCAGAATACCCCTTATCACGGCTGGGAGCTGACCGGACGGGCGCGCGGGGTTATGGGCTGCGGTCTGGCCTGGCTGCGTCAGGACTGACGATGAAAGCGGCGTCGGCCGAATCCATCCGCAACTTCTGCATCATTGCTCACATCGACCATGGCAAGTCAACCCTGGCCGACAGGTTGCTTGAGCTAACCGGACTGATCGACCCCGAAGATTCGGGGGACCATCCGCAGGTGCTGGACGATATGGAGCTCGAACGTGAGCGGGGTATCACCATCAAGGCCCACGCCGTCACGATGAACTACCGTCATCCTGACGGTGGCGATTACCTGCTGAACCTTATCGACACCCCCGGTCACGTGGATTTCAGCTACGAGGTCTCCCGTTCCCTGGCCGCCTGCGAGGGGGCCATCCTTCTGGTTGATGCTGCGCAGGGGGTCGAGGCACAGACCATCGCCAATGTCTATCTGGCGCTCGAACACGACCTGACCCTGGTTCCGGTGTTGAACAAGATCGACCTGCCGTCGGCCAGGCCGGATGAGGTTCGCCAGCAGATAGTAGATCTCATCGGTTGCAGCCCGGACGAGGTGTTATCCGTCAGCGCCAAGAATGGAACCAATATTCCTGAGCTCTTTGAGAAGGTGGTGGAGCGAATTCCACCGCCTCCGGGTGACCGTGACGCTCCGTTGCAGGCACTTATCTTCGATTCTCTGTTTGATAACTATCGCGGGGCGGTTGCCTATGTGCGGGTGGTCAGTGGGGTAATGAGGTCGGGGATGACGGTCTTCTTCTACTCGACCGGACGCAGGTATAAGGTTGACGAGGTGGGGCTTTTAAGGCTCAAACGTCAGCCTGTGGAGGAGTTGATAGCAGGTGAGGTCGGCTACGTCATCCCCGGCTGCAAGGAGGTCAGCGAGACCCGGGTGGGGGACACCATCGGCGAGGCCTCACGTCCCCTGCCAGAGCCGCTGCCCGGCTACCGCGAGCCAAAGCCTATGGTCTTCGCCGGGCTGTTCCCGGCCGATGCCGCCGACTACGAAGATCTGAAGGGGGCACTGGCCCGTCTGAAGCTGAACGACGCATCGTTGCAATATGAGCCTGAGACCTCCGGCGCGCTCGGATTTGGATTCCGCTGCGGCTTCTTAGGGCTGCTGCACCTCGAGATAGTGCAGGAGCGGCTTGAGCGCGAATACGACCTGAATCTGGTCTCAACTGTTCCCAATGTCGAGCATCGTATCACGACCGGCGACGGGCAGGTGCTGCTGGTGGATAATCCGGCCCATCTGCCCGACCCGACCTTCATTGCCACAGTCGAGGAACCGATAGTTGACGCTCAGGTGGTGACCCCGTCTGACTACGTTGGGGTGGTTATGCAGCTCGCCAACGAGAGGCGCGGGACATACCTGAACACAGAATACCTCGATTCGAGAAGGACGGTGCTGCACTACAGGCTCCCGCTGGCCGAGATTATATACGACTTTTACGATCGGCTGAAGTCAATCACGCGCGGCTATGCGTCGTTCGATTATGAATATTCCGGGTGGGAACCGACCAGGATGGTCAGGCTCGACATCCTGCTCAACGGCGAGATGGTCGATGCCCTGTCGGTGATCGTCCACGCCGACAAGGCCTACGCCTGGGGTCGGCGGGTGGTGGACAAACTGGCCGAGCTGATTCCGCGGCAGCTCTTCCAGGTGGCCATCCAGGCGGCGATCGGCTCGCACATCATCGCACGCTCAACTGTGCGCGCTCTGCGCAAGAATGTCCTGGCTAAATGCTACGGTGGCGACGTTACTCGTAAGCGAAAGCTTCTCGAAAAGCAGCGGGCCGGTAAAAAGCGGATGAAGCGCATCGGCAAGGTCGATCTTCCCCAGGAGGCATTTATGGCTATTTTAAGGGCGGATTGACTCGCCCTGGTGGGGGCCGATTCCTGCTTTCGCAGGGACATGCTTATCGAGCCCGTAAAGAGCTTGAGGGCCTGAGAGACAAATTAGCAGAGTGACAAAGAGACAAAGTGACAAAACATTAACCCGGGTAGCGCGGACATTCCTGTCCGCGAACACCCGAAGGGTGTTTCAGGTGTATGATTGCCTGATTAAGAAGATACCTGAGTGACAAAGCAACAGAGTGACAAGGTGATTAAGTTGTTATTAAGGGGTTCATTTTATACTTGTATTTTATGCTTTTCGCACATGTCACTCCCGCTAAAACTGGAGGTGTGGCGT